>NZ_JBFRER010000081.1:0-47777 GCF_052114405.1 Streptomyces sp. M-16
CCCGTAGGCCCGCGCCCGCAGGCCGATGCCCGTCGGCCCGCGCCCGCACGCCCTGCCCCGCCCGGCCGCAGCCGCCCCCCCCCGGGACCCGTCTGACGGGTGATCAGGCGAGTCCCGCGTCCTTCCGGCCGTCCCGAAGTCACCCTCCGAGGGCGGATCTTGACCTGTCTGCCGCGTGTCGAACCGGCGCCTTGATCGTTTCTTCAGCCGTAACCCTCATATCGGCTGCCGAATCGGGAGGAGCGCGGTGACGGCTTGGCAGTACTTCGCCGGGGCGGGTCTGGTGGCGGTGCTCTGCCCCCTGCACGGCCATGTGGCGGTCGCGGGCGACACCGACGGCCACGGGCACGGCCACGGCCACGGGGCGAGGGTGGACGTGTGCGTGCCGGGCGGGCATCCGGAGCCGCCCGTCGTACGCCCGCCCGTCCCGCCGCCGCCCGAGGTGCCGGGGCCGCCCGTGACCGTTCCCTCCGTGCGGGTGACCCTGCCCGGCGTGCAGCGGCCCACCGTGCACCACCCCGGGGAGGCCCCCGGCCTTCCGGGGACGCCCGCGCCCGACGTTGCGGTGCCGGGCGCCCCGGCGCAGCCGCCCCCGGCTCCGCCGGCGCCCGGGCCCGGACCGGAGGCGGTCCCCGCGGCGGCCCCCGCCCCGCCCCCGGTGAGGGCCGCCGCGCCCGCGCACGCCTTCCACGTGCGCCCGTACCGTTCCGCGGCCCTGGAGCGGCGCGGCCCGAACGGCCTGAGYACGATGATGCTCATGGTGGTGGTCACCACCCCGGCCGTGCTCGCGGCCGCCGCGCTGCGCCCCCGCTCCAAGAGCCGCGGCTGACGCACCCCATGCACCCACGCACCCACGAACGGGAGATTTCTCGTGTCCGAATGGCTGGTCCTGGCCATCGCCATGGCGCTCGTCTGCGCCGTCGTCCTCGCCATCACCGCGATCCGGCACCGCCGGGTCGCGGCCGACGAGGACACCAGCGAAACCCCTGACGTCATCGAGTACATGACGATGATGGTCGGCGTGGTCTACGCGATCGTCCTGGGTCTGGCCATCGCGGGAGTCTGGGAGGCGCGCGGCGGCGCGGAGGACAGCGTGCGCCGCGAGGCGCAGTCCCTCTACGAGGTCACCCAGCGCGCCGACGTCTACCCGGCGCCCGTCCGCGACCGGATCCGCGGCGAGGTGGACGCGTACGTCTCCCACACGGTCAACGTGGACTGGCCGCGGCTGGTCTCCGGGCAGGGCGCCTCCGACGAGGGGGCGCAACTGCTCGGGAAGCTGCGCGGCGACGTCACCCACCAGAGCCCCGCCAACGAACTGCAGGCGCAGGCCTACCAGCCGCTGCTCGACCACATCGCGGCCGCCGACGAGGCCCGCCACTCGCGCACCCAGAGCGACGAGTCCACTCTGCCGAGCGTGGTCTGGGTCGGGCTGGTGGTCGGCGGCCTCGTCACCATCGGGCTGATCTTCACCCTGCAGATCCGGCGCTCCGGCCGGGAACTGCTGCTG
Source organism: Streptomyces sp. M-16 (assembly GCF_052114405.1). Taxonomy (NCBI): domain Bacteria; kingdom Bacillati; phylum Actinomycetota; class Actinomycetes; order Kitasatosporales; family Streptomycetaceae; genus Streptomyces; species Streptomyces sp. M-16. Next base: position 1,508 of record NZ_JBFRER010000081.1, read on the forward strand.
GCGGGCCTCTTCAGCGCGCTGATCGTGTTCCTGCTCTTCATGGTCTGGAGCTTCGACGCCCCGTACGGGCGGGACGGGACCGATTCCGCCGGGCCCTTCCAGGACCTGTTCCCGGCCGTCACGGTGACCGCCTCCCGCTGAGGGACCCGCACCGGGGGCCCGGTGGGGCTCCCGCCCGGTCCCGGCCCGGTCAGCCCCCGGCCCGGTCAGCCCCCGGCCGGGGCCGCCCGGTGCCGGGCCGCGGCCACCAGCGGGGAGTGCCGCAGGGCGTCGGAGATGCGGACGAGGTCGCGCGGACCGTCGGCCGTCACCAGCACCCGCTCCCCGTCCGTCCCCCCGTCCGCCGTCCCCTCGGGGGCGGCGGAACTCGTCCGGACGGCGGCCGCCACCATCGCCGCGTCCGCGACGGCCCGGGCGGTCTCCTCGTCCGCGCCGGCCGCGCGGGCCCGCTCGTAGGCGGAGTCGCGGTGGCGGCGGTCGAAGCAGGGTCCGAGGCGCAGGAACCCGTCGTGGATGTCGGACTCCCGCTGGATCACCCGGATCTCGGCCGGGGACCACCAGGACATCCGCACGCAGGGACTGCCGCCGGGGGCGGTGCTGCGCACCTCGCGCCACAGCGCGCCCAGGCGCCGGTACGTGGTCCAGGTCTGCCAGCTGTCCGACACCCGCTGGCAGACCAGGGGCAGCACGAAACCCACCGCGCTGACCAGCGCCGCGGCGGAGGCCAGGGGCGGGGCCACGTAGGTGCTCAGGAAGTCCAGGTCGTGACCGGACCAGCGCGCGCAGACCGCGGACAGCTTGGTGGCGTCGTAGGTGAGGCTGATGGAGTACCCGGACACGATGATCACCAGCCCGGTCCGCAGCCAGCCGTGGACCTGGACCGACCAGCGCCAGCACATGGCGACCATGGTCGCGGCGGCCACGCTGTGCGCCAGGAGGTAGGAGACGATCATCAGGCGGACGTACGGGGTGTTGGCGTAGTACGTGTCGAAGTCGCGCAGCCGCTCGACGGACGCCTCGCCGAGGAGGAAGAACACCACGATCGCGACGACCACGACGGAGTAGCCCATGATCAGGCGCGCCGAGGTGCGCCGGATCTCCTGCGGCGGACCGCCGCGCCAGTTGAACATCAGCACCAGGCACGAGGCGCTGAATGCCGTCATCAGGCAGTACACCAGCGGGGCGGAGAAGTTGGGGATCCCGGTCCAGCGGTTGACGGCTTCGATGGTGGGCGGGGCGGCGAAGGTGAACACCGCCGTGGCCAGGACCAGCAGTACGCAGACGGACCTCAGGAGCGGATCGCGCCAGTGCGCGCGCAGGGCCGGCAGCTTGCAGACGAGGGAGACCGCCATCGCGGCTGCCGGGATGTAGTAGTCCTGTCCGTTCAACGGTCGTTCCTGTGCCCCCGGTAGCCGAGGGAGGTTTCGATGCGGCCCGCCAGCTCGTCGCGCTGGGCCGGGGCCCGCAGGCCGGAGGAGCCGGCGAGCCAGGTGCGGCACCTGCTGCCCAGCAGGAGCCCGAAGGTCTCGGCGTCCGTCTCCTCCTGGACGTCGGCACGGGTGCGCGCCGCGACGCTGCGGACCGTCTCGCCGAGGTCGGCGCCGTCGGCCAGGAGCCGGGCGGCGACGGCGGCGCCGTCGACGTGGTGGCTGCAGTGGCCGGCCTTCATGTGCCACAGCTCGTGGCCCAGGATCACCAGCTGGTGGTCGGGCGCGGTGCGTTCCTCGATGACCACAAGATCGCGGTCCGCCATGTCGAGCCAGAGGCCGCTGGCCGTCCCCTGCGGGAAGGCGGCCATGCGGAACTCCACCGGGCGGCCGCGGTGCCGGCTCATGCCCTCGCAGAGGGCGGCGTAGAGGTCCAGGGGCTCCACGGGGGCGGGCAGCTTGATGCCGGCCACCAGCTCCCCGCACAAACGCCGCTGTGCTCTGCCTATGCTCACCGTTCTCCCCGTCGGCGCGGATCCGGATCAGGACTCAAGGATCAGATCCAGACTTTCGACTGGGTCATGATTCGTTCGGTTTGACGCTTTCGAGAAGCATGTCCAGCCATTCGGTCACCTTGTCCCGGTGCTTGTCGCTGGGCAGTTGGGCGGCCCGCCACGCGATGCCGCGTACGCCGTGGTTCTGCAGGAGTCTTGCCAGCGGATCGCCCGCCGAAGCGGTCTCGGCCGGTACGGTCTGCCGCTCGCGGCCCGCGAAGTCCTGGAGCAGCTGCTGCTCGGTCCGCTGGAGCGCGTCGGTGAGGGCGTCGGCGTCGTGGGCGGTGAGGAAGCCCGCGTGCACCCCGAAGAAGCGCTGGATGGCGTCACAGTGCTCCATGGTGGGGCGGCGGTCGCCGTTGATCAGGGCGCCGGCCTGCTGCCGCGACATTCCGGCGCCGTCCGCGATCTCCTGCTGGGTGTAGCGGCGCCCGTTGGGTTTCACCCGGGTCCGCCGGAGCAGGTCCAGGCGCTGGAGGAAACGCGCCTGGAGATCGGGTTCGCCGGCCGGGCGCCCGTCGAGCAGGGTCTTGATCACGTCGGCGGGGACCCCGGAGGCTTCCGAGAGCCGGCGGAGGTCGAAGACCTGGTTCCGGGCGCGGCCCAATTTATTCGCGAGTTCGGCGACCCGCGTGACGGTCGCTGCCAGGGGCGCGTTGGCCACCGCGACGGGAGCCGGGAAGCCGTCTGTCACCAGTGGTTCTCCTAGATCGCGCGAGGTCAGTGGGCACGTGGTCGGCCTCAGGGAATCTATCCGGTTTGTTTTGGGAGAGCTAGAACTTGCCACAGCTGTGGCGGGAATGAGCTGTCGCAAGGCTGGAATTGCCACAATAGTTGACACTCGAATGAAGTCGGTAGCAGGATCGCCACACGGAAATGAAGATCCAGACCGTGAGGAGGGGGAGCTCTCGGTGCCACATCTCGCAGCGGTGGGCCCGTCTGATGGCCTCGTCCGAGCCGGTGAGGAACGCCTGGCGGGCGAGGAGTCCGCCCGTGGCGCAGTGCGGTCGGAGCGACGCAAGGAGATTTTGCGCCAGCGCCGCGAGGAACTGGGCCTGAGCCAGGAAGACCTCGCGTCGCGACTGCGCATCAGTGTGCGGGCGTACGGAAACTGGGAGCGCGGGCTCGTCAAGGAATGGACGGACCGCAAACTCCTCGCCCTGTCCGAGGCCTTGGAGATGAGCGAGCGGCAGTGCTTCTGGCTCTTCCGGGTCATGGTCGACCGGGACCCGCCGCCCACCTGGCGCGCGGCCGAGGAGAACCGGCTGCCGCAGGATCCGGCCCAGCGCGACTACCTGTGCGACTACGCGGCCCTCATGGAGGCCGTCCCCTACCCGTCCTTCCTGGTGGACCACCGGTGGGACGTGGCCCTCACCAATTCTGCCTTCGACCGGCTGTTCCAGTCGGTCAGGCCGCATCCGACGGCCCTGCCGGACGACAACTTCCTGCGCTTCGTGCTCTTCCACCCGGACGCCGCGGCCGTGCTGGAGGACCACGAACCGGCCTGGTGCGTACCGCTGCTGGCGCAGTTCGCCACCGCGCTCGGCGCGGCCCCGGACGACGAGGGGCTGCGGAGCATCCGTCAGGAGGTGGCCCGTGACCCGTTCATGGAGGCCGCCTACCGGTACGGGGTCCCGCACTGGCTGAGCGCCCACGGCGAACTCGCCGCAGAACAGGACGGCGCCGTCCGGACGGTCCGTCACCCGGACCCCGGACAGGGCGTGGTGCGGTGCCGCATGGTGGCGGAATCCAGCCGAATGCTGGAGGGCATGGGACTCACCCGGATCACCCTGGTGCTCTCCGCCCCGCAGGGTCTGCCGACGGGTCCGGTGCGCGGTGTCACCGGCTTCCCGCAGCAGCAGGGGGCCCGCTTGCGGGCCGTGCCGTCGCCGGTGGACTGAACGGGCGGGGGACACTGGTGCCCTGAAGCGTGTGCCGCGGGACCCCCGGCGGGGGTGCCGCCGGGTGGATGCCACGATCCGCGTCATCGCGCGGATGTCACGGATCGTGGCATCCGCCGCGGCGCCGGGGCGGACTTCCGCCCGGCGCGCGGTCGTGGTCCGTGGCACCGGTCGTGACGGCGAAAGGGCGGTAGGGGCGTGCGGTTGACCATCCTCGGCGGGGGCGGATTCCGTGTCCCGCTCGTCTACGGAGCACTCCTGGGGGACCGCGGCGAGGGCCGGGTGTCCCACGTGACGCTGTACGACGAGGATCCCGGCCGGCTCACCGCCGTGGCCCGGGTGCTCGCCGACCAGGCCGCCGCGGCGTCGGGCGCGGCGGACGCCCCGGCCGTCACCGCCACCGGCGACCTCGACGAGGCCCTGCGCGGGGCCGACTTCGTCTTCTCCGCCATCCGGGTCGGCGGACTGGAGGGCCGGGCCGCCGACGAACGGATCGCCCTGGCCGAGGGCGTACTGGGCCAGGAGACGGTCGGCGCCGGCGGGATCGCGTACGGGCTGCGGACCGTTCCCGTGGTGCGCGAGATCGCCCGCAGGATCGCCCGCGCGGCTCCGGAGGCCTGGGTCATCAACTTCACCAACCCCGCCGGGGTGGTCACCGAGGCCATGGCCGAGGTGCTCGGCGACCGCGTCATCGGGATCTGCGACTCCCCGGTCGGGCTCGGCCGCAGGATCGCCCGGCTGCTCGGCGCCCGGCCCCAGGACGCCTGGATCGACTACGTCGGCCTCAACCACCTGGGATGGGTGCGCGGCCTGCGGGTCGGCGGCCGGGACGAGCTGCCCCGGCTGCTGGCCGACGACAAGGCCCTGGAGTCCTTCGAGGAGGGCCGCCTCTTCGGGGCCGACTGGCTGCGCTCCCTCGGCGCGATCCCCAACGAATACCTCCACTACTACTACTTCAACCGGGACACCGTGCGGGCGTACCAGGAGGCCGAGCAGACGCGCGGCGTCTTCCTGCGCGACCAGCAGCGCGCCTTCTACGCCGAGACCGGGCGGCCGGACGCGCCGCCGGGGTCGGCGCTCGCCGCCTGGGACCGGACCCGGGCCGAGCGCGAGGCCACGTACATGGCCGAGAACCGCGAGGTGGCGGGCGTCGGGGAGCGTGAGGAGAGCGACCTGGAGTCCGGCGGCTACGAGAAGGTGGCGCTCGCGCTGATGCGGGCCATCGCCCGGGACGAGCGGGCCACCCTGATCCTCAACGTCCGCAACCGCGGCACCCTGTCGGTGCTCGATGCGGACGCCGTGATCGAGGTGCCCTGCCTGGTCGACGCCAACGGGGCCCACCCGGTCGCCGTGGACCCGCTGCCGCTGCACGCGGTGGGGCTCGTGACCTCGGTGAAGGCCGCCGAGCGGGAGGTGCTCGCCGCCGCGGCGAGCGGTGCGCGGGCCGATGCCGTCAAGGCCTTCGCCCTGCACCCGCTGGTGGACTCGGTGGCCGTGGCCCGGCGGCTGCTGGACGGATACGCGGCGGAGCACCCGGGGCTCGGCTACCTGCGCTGACGCCGGGGCGGGGTCGGCGTCGGGGCCACGGCCGGGGTTCGCGAGCGGGCGGGTCACCCGGACGGTGGCTTGCGGCATGCGGGGGCGGCGGTCCGCTGTGACAGTGCGAGAGTGACCACTGCACCCGCCCCGGCCGGGGCGCCCCCCGTGCTCGACCGGCGGAGGCGCAACGTCGTCTTCGGCACGATCATGCTGGGCGTGCTGCTGGCCGCGCTCGACCAGACGATCGTGGGCACCGCCCTGCCGACCATCGTCGCGGACCTGGGCGGTGCGGCCCACATGTCGTGGGTGGTGACCTCGTACCTGCTCGCGGAGACCGTCGCGACGGTGCTGGTGGGCAAGTTCGGCGACCTCTTCGGACGCAAGCTCGTCTTCCAGGTCTCCGCCGTCGTCTTCATCACCGGCTCCTTCCTGTGCGGCCTGGCCTCCAACATGACCCTGCTCATCCTGTGGCGGGGCGTTCAGGGCGTCGGCGCCGGCGGCCTGATGGTCACCTCCATGGCGTTGATCGCCGACGTGGTGCCGCTGCGCGAACGGGGCAAGTACCAGGGCGCGATCGGTGCCGTCTTCGGCGTCGCGACGGTGATCGGGCCGCTGCTCGGCGGCTTCTTCACCGACCACCTGAGCTGGCGCTGGGCCTTCTACGTCAACGTACCGATCGCGATCCTGGTGGTCGTGGCCGCGGCCCGGACCATCCCCTCGGTGCGGGCCGCCGGGCGGCCCGTCATCGACTACCTCGGCATCGCGCTCGTCGCGGCCGGCGCGAGCGCGCTGATCCTGGCCACCAGCTGGGGCGGGAACGAGTACGCCTGGAACTCGCCGGTCATCATCGGCCTGTTCGTGGGGGGCGCGCTGGCCCTGGCGCTGTTCTGCCTGGTGGAGACGCGGGCCGCCGAACCGATGCTGCCGATGCGGCTGTTCCGCAACCCCGTCTTCACGGTCTGCTCGGTGCTGAGCTTCATCGTCGGCTTCGCCATGCTCGGCGCGATGACCTTCCTGCCCACCTACCTCCAGTACGTGGACGGGGATTCGGCCACCGTCTCCGGCGTACGGACCCTGCCGCTCGTCATCGGCCTGCTCATCGCGTCCGTCTTCAGCGGCAACGTCACCAGCAAGACGGGCCACTACCGGATCTTCCCGATCGTGGGCAGCGCGGTCATGGCCGTCGGCCTGTACCTGCTGTCGCGGATGGGGCCGCAGACCGACGCCTGGCTGGAATCCCTGTACATGTTCGTCCTGGGTGCCGGCATCGGCCTGTGCATGCAGGTGCTCACGATCGCGGTGCAGAACACCGTCGACTACGCCGACCTCGGCACCGCCACGTCCGGCGTCACCTTCTTCCGTACGCTCGGCAGCTGCTTCGGGACCGCGGTCTTCGGGACCATCTACGCCAACAGCCTGAAGCCGGCGCTGAAGGCGGGCGTGGCGGAGGCCGCCCGCGCCACCGGGGCCGGTCCGGCAGCGCTGGCGGCGGCGGCACAGAGCCCGCAGGGGGTGCACGGGCTCGACCCGGCGGCGGCCGGCCCGATCGTCGACGCGTACGCCGAGGCGCTGCAGACGGTGTTCCTGTGGACCGTGCCGGTGGCGCTGGCCGGCTTCGTCGTCGCGCTGTTCCTCAAGGAGGTCCACCTGCGCGACAGCGCGCGGGCCGCGTCCACGGACATGGGCGACGGCTTCGCCTCGCCGGCCACGGCCTCGGGGGATTCGGCCAAACTGCTGGAGCTGGCCGTGGGCCAGATCGTGAGGGGGATGGGACAGGACACGGCGCGGGCGATCGTCGAGGGCTCCGACACGCGGCTGGACATCGCGGGCGCGTGGGCCGTGATGCAGGTGGACCTGCTGACCCGGACGGTCGGCCACGCCGGGCTCGGCCTGATCGCGGCGCGCCGGTCGGTCCCGCCCGAAGTGCTGCTGCCGGTCTTCGACCGGATGACCGAGGAGGGCTACCTGGCCCGGCACAACGGCTACTTCGCGCTGACCTCGGGCGGGGAGCGGGAGGCGGCGGTGATCTCCGCCGCGTGGGCGCAGTGGCTCGGCGACCAGTTGGAGAAGGACCGGGGACGGCCGCGCAGCGCGGAACTGAGGGTGGCGGCCGACGCGATCGCGAAGCGGCTGCTCGCGGAGGACCTGCGCGACGGCAATTTCGCGCCACGGCTGGTCCAGCGGGGGTAGGGCCGGGAACCCGCGGCGGTCGCCGGTCGTCCTTCCCGGCGAGGGGCGTCGCGTACGGCAAGGCGGGGGGTACCGCTCATGGCGATCACACTGGCGGAAGAGGTCGTGCTGCTCTCCCTGGACGGGGCGTCCGGGGCGGCGGGGCAGCGGCAGGCGGCGGGCTGGGCCGCCGCGGGGGGCATACTCCTCGAACTGGTCGTGGCGGAGCGGGTCTCGGTGACCGGCACGTACCTGGAACTGCGCAGTACCGCCCCCACCGGGGTGCGGCTGCTGGACGGCCGGATCCTGATGATCGAGTCCTGGCTGCGGGGCCGCAGCAAGCGGCGGGTGACCGACTGGCTGACGAAGGACCACGCCCGGGCGGTCGGCGCCGCGCTGGACGGCCTCGGCGAGCGGGGCATCGTCGGGTCGGAGGTGCACAAGGTGCTCGGGGTGTTCCCGCAGCGCCGCTACCCGCAGGCCGACGCCACCGCGGAGCGCGAGCTGAGGGACCGGCTCGGAGCCGTGGTCCTGGACGGCGCCGACCCCGACGGGCGTACGGCCGGCCTCATCGCCCTGCTGCACGCGGCCAAGCTGCACCGGCTCGCCTTCCCGGACCGGCCGCCCCGGCTGGTGGCGCCGCGGATGGGGGAGATAGCCGCCGGGCAGTGGGCGGGCGAGGGCGTCCGCGCGGCCATCCGGGACATGCAGGCCGCGGTGGCCGCCGTCACGGTGGTGATGGCCGCCTCCACGGCGGTCTGAGCGGCGGGGTGCCCTAAGGGGTGCTCGGCGGGGCCGTCGGGGCCGGGCCGGTCGGGTAGTCGTACGAGGGTGCGTGCGGCAGCATCGGAAGGTCCGGGCGCCAGCTGCGCAGCACGCCGGCCGTCGGCGGATAGAGGGCGGAGGGGATCGAGGCCGGGGCGAACCACTGCCAACGGGCGATCTTGTGCGGCTCGGTGACGGTGGGGCTGCCCTCGGCGGACCGGGTGAGGGCGGCGGCCGTCAGCCGGGTCAGGCCGGAGTCCGCGTCGATCTGCACCGCCAGCACCTCGATGGACCCGGGCGCGGCCCGCAGGGCGGTTTCCTCGGCGAGCTCCCGCGCGGCGGCCTGCTCGAAGCCCTCCCCGGGATCGACCTTGCCGCCCGGCAGTTCCCACCGGCCGTCGTGCGCCTGACCGAGCAGCAGCCGGCCGTCGGGGCCGAGGACGATCAGCCCGACGCCCACGACGGCGTTGGGTCGGGGGACGGCCCGTACGGCCGGAGCCGTCCCGGCGGCCTGCTCTTCGGTAGCCATGACTCCATTTCCCGGTCGCGCCCGGTCGTTTGTCAAACCCGGCCCGGTCCGTGAGCCGTCGAGGGCATGGAATCGGACAACTGTACGGGTTTCGGTCAGGGGCTGTCCGCGCAGGCTCTGGGCGGTCCGATCGTCGTACGGTCCGTCGGCTCAGGGGGGCGCAATGGCACACGTGCTGGTCATCGGCGGAGGGGTCGCGGGACTGGCGGCCGCACTGCTCGCCGCCCGGCGGGGGCACACCGTCGAGCTGTTCGAGCGGGACACCCGTGCTCCCGGTACCGCCCTGGACCGGGACTTCTTCGGCTGGCGCCGCCCGGCCGTCCCCCAGGCCGCCCAGCCGCACGCCCTGCTCGGCGCCGCCCGCAAGGTGCTGGTCGCCGAACTGCCCGACGTCCACGCGGAGATGCTCCGGCTCGGCGCGCGCGAGCGGCACGAGCTGGACTGGTTCGACGTGCGCCCGCCGGCCCGGCCGGGCGACGAGGACCTGATCATGCTCCAGGCGCGCCGGATCGTGCTGGAGAGCGCCCTGGCCACCGCGCTGAGGTCCGAGCCGGGGGCGGTGGTGCGCTACGGGGAGCCGGTCTCGGGGCTGACGGCCGTATCCGGGTCCGCGGCGACGGCCCTGTCGGGGGCGGTGCGGGCACCGGCGTACGGGACGGGGGCCGGCGCGGGGCTCGCCACGGGGGCCGGGGCCGGGGCGGGGGCGGGAACGGGGATACGGGTGACCGGGGTGACCACGGCCGGCGGCGCGTACGAGGGGGACCTCGTCGTGGACGCCGGCGGGCGGCGGGGCGGCGTCGAACGGTGGCTGGCGGCGGCGGGCTGCCGCCCGGGCACCGTAGAGCGGCACCGTACCGGCCTGGCCTACTTCTGCCGCTGGTACCGGCTGCCCGCCGGGATGGAGGACGGGCCGCGCAGGCCGTGGACGGTGACCGGCGGGGGCTTCGCGGGCTGCGCCGTGTTCCCGGCCGACAACGGCACCTTCGCCGTGACCCTGTTCGTCCACACCGAGGACCCCACCCGCTCGGCGCTGCGCGAGCCGGGCGTCTTCGAGGCCGCGGCCCGGTCCTTTCCGCCCGGCGAGGCCTGGCTGGGGCTGGGCGCCGCTCCGTTGTCGGGGGTCCTGGCCACCGCGGGCCTGGACAACCGGTGGAGCGCCCTCGCGGACGAGAGGGGCCCGGTGGTGAGCGGTCTGGTGCCCGTCGGGGACGCCCTCACGCACACCAACCCGACCCTGGGACAGGGGACCTCCCTCGCCCTGTGGGCCGCGCACCGGGTGGCGCGAACTGTGCACCAGGACGCCGGGTCCGACCGCTTCGCCGCCGAGTACCACGACTGGGCCGTCCGTACGGTCAAGCCCTGGTTCGACTTCCAGGTCGTCGCCGACGCGGCCATCGGGGACCGCTTCGCGACCCGGGCCTCCCGGACCGGAACGGCCCGGGAGGCCGCCGCGCTGTTCGAATGCGCGCTGGAGGACCCGGAGGTGATGCGGGCCCGGGCCAGGGTCCGCCACCTCGTCGACCCGCCCAAGCGGGCCTACGCGCACCCCCTGATCCGGGCCCGCGTCACCCGCTGGCTCGCGGCCCGGCCGGATTACGCCCCGAACGCGGTGGGGCCGGACCGGGCCGAGTGGGAGAAGCTGACGGCCGGCTGACCCTCCGTGCGCGGCCCCTGCGACGCCCCTGCGGCCCTCGCCGCCCCCCTCGCGGCCCCGTGTCCCGCCGCGGCGCCGGGCCGGTCAGCCGCCGGTGCCCAGCACCTCGGCGAGGTCGTAGCCGACGACCTCCTCCAGCTGGGCGTACGTACAGCTCTCAGGGGTGCGGTCGGGCCGCCAGCGGGCGAACTGTGCGGTGTGACGGAAGCGGTCCCCCTCCATGTGGTCGTACTTCACCTCGCAGACCCGCTCGGGGCGCAGGGGGACCCAGGACAGGTCCTTCCTGCCGGTCCACCGGCTCTGCGCGCCCGGCAGCCGGGCGCTTTCGTGCGCCGATTCCTCGGCCCACGCCGCCCAGGGGTGTCCCGCCGGGTCGGGCATGCGCAGGGGGTCCAGCTCCTCGACCAGCTCGGCCCGACGCTTCATCGGGAAGGCCGCGCAGACCCCCACGTGCTGGAGCCCGCCCCGGTCGTCGTACAGGCCCAGGAGCAGCGATCCGACAATCGGACCGCTCTTGTGGAAACGGAAACCCGCGAGGACGACGTCCGCCGTACGCTCGTGCTTGATCTTGAACATCAGGCGGGCGTCGGGCCGGTAGGGGAGGTCGAGGGGTTTCGCGACGACCCCGTCGAGTCCGGCGCCTTCGAACTGCTCGAACCACTCCCGCGCGAGCGCGGGGTCGGTGGTCGCGGGCGCGAGGTGCACGGGGGGCCGAGCGGTGGAAAGGGCGTTGACCAGGGCGGTACGGCGGTCGCCGAGCGGGGTGTCCAGGAGCGACACGTCGTCGAGGGCGAGCAGGTCGAAGGCCACGAAACTGGCCGGGGTGGTCTCGGCGAGCAGTTTCACGCGGGACGCGGCGGGGTGGATCCGCTCCGTGAGCCGCTCGAAGTCGAGCCGCCCGCCCTGCACGATCACGATCTCCCCGTCCACCACGCAACGGGCCGGCAGGTTCTCCTTGAGGGCCGCCACCAGCTCCGGGAAGTACCGGGTCAGGGTCTTTCCCGTGCGGCTGCCGATCTCCAGCTCCTCGCCGTCGCGGTGCACGATGGCGCGGAAACCGTCCCACTTCGCCTCGTACTGCATTCCGGGCGGGATCTTCGCCACGGACTTGGCGAGCATCGGCTTCACGGGGGGCATCACCGGCAGATCCATGTCATCGATTCTGCGGTGGTACGTGCGGACCCGCCCGGTGTGCGCGCCCGGCCGGGCCCGCCTACCGTGGCGCTCATGGGTGCTGCGGGTGGTGCGATCGAGCTCGACGCCGGCGGGCGGGCGGTCCGGCTGTCCAGCCCGGACAAGGTGTACTTCCCGGAGCGCGGCCTCACCAAGAGGGACGTCGCCGAGTACTACCTGGCCGTGGCGGTCGGGATCACCCGTGCGCTGCGCGACCGCCCCACCACCCTGGAGCGGTACCCGGACGGGGTGGAGGGCGAGTCCTTCTTCCAGAAACGCGCCCCCAAGAACCTCCCCGACTGGATCCCGACCGCCCACATCGCCTTCCCCAGCGGGCGCACCGCGGACGAGATCTGCCCGACCGAGCCGGCCGCCGTGCTGTGGGCCGCCAACCTGGGCTGCCTCACCTTCCACCCCTGGCCGGTGCGCCGCGGGGACACCGACCGGCCCGACGAACTGCGCATCGACCTCGATCCGCAGCCCGGCACCGACTACCACCACGCGGTGGCCGCCGCCCACGAACTGCGGGCGCTGCTGGAGGAACTGGGCCTGCGCGGCTGGCCCAAGACCTCCGGCGGGCGGGGGCTGCACGTCTTCGTGCCGATCGCCCCGCGCTGGACCTTCACCGAGGTACGCCGGTGCGCGATCGCCCTGGGGCGGGAGCTGGAACGCCGGATGCCCGACCAGGTCACCACCGCCTGGTGGAAGGAGGAGCGCGGGGAGCGCATCTTCGTCGACTACAACCAGACCGCCCGCGACCGGACCATCGCCTCGGCGTACTCCGTCCGCCCCCGCCCGCACGCCCCGGTTTCCGCGCCGCTGCGCTGGGACGAGGTGGACGACGCGGAACCGCGCGACTTCGACATCGTGACCATGCCGGCGCGCTTCGCGGAACTGGGCGATCTGCACGCCGAGATGGACGAGCACGCCTTCGGTCTGGAGGCCGTGCTGGAACTCGCCGAGCGGGACGAACGCGACCACGGACTGGGCGACATGCCCTACCCGCCGGACCATCCCAAGATGCCGGGCGAGCCCAAGCGGGTGCAGCCGAGCCGGGCGAAGCACGAGGACTGAGCCGTCGGCCCGGCTCGCGCCCGTCGGAGGCCGTCCTCGCCCACCACCCGGACCGGGGCGGCCCGGGCGGACGTCTCGTCGTCGTCCCGCGTCCGGAAGGGACGGCTAGGCTCGGGGCCATGAGGACTTCCGGCGCGCGGCCGCTGCTCTTCCTGGACGTCGACGGGCCCCTGATCCCCTTCGGGGGAGCGGGCCACCCCGCGGCCGCCGCGGCCGGTCATCCCTTGCTGGGCAGGCTCGATCCTGCCCACGGGGCCCTGCTGCTGGCGCTGCCCTGCGAGCTGGTGTGGGCCACGACCTGGGGGGAGGAGGCCAACGAGACCATCGCCCCGCGGATCGGGCTGCCGCGACTGCCGGTGGTCGACTGGCCGGATCCCACGGAGGACGAAGGGCGCGGCGGCGTCCACTGGAAGACCCGTCCGCTCCTCGCCCGCGCGGCGGGGCGCCCCTTCGTCTGGGTGGACGACGAGATCACCGCCGCCGACCGGGCCTGGGCCGCCGACCGTCACCCGGCGCCCGCGCTCCTGCACCGCGTGGATGCCCGCTCGGGCCTCACGCCCGCGGACTTCGACACCCTCGCGCGGTGGCTGACGTGCTGTTGATGAGCTGTTGATCGGACGTCCATCGGGGCGCAGCAGGATCGGCGGCATGTCGATGAACACCACTGCCACCGCCGCCCCCGCCTGGTACGACCTCGCGCTCTGTGCCCAGACGGGCCCGGCCTTCTTCTTCCCGGACCCCGGTTCCTCGCTCCGGGACGCGAAGCGGCTGTGCGGGGCGTGCGAGGGGCGGGTGGCGTGCCTGGAGTACGCCCTGGCCAACGACGAGCGGTTCGGCGTCTGGGGCGGCCTCTCGGAGGCGGAGCGGCAGGCGCTCCGCCCCCGCGGCTGAACGCCGCCCGCGGGCCGGGCCGCGGGGCCCGGCCCAGGACGCGGCGAAGCCCTGGCAGGMGCCTGCCAGGGCCAGCCCGTTCATGAAGAGCCCGAGCTCCTCCTGGGCCTTCTGGCCCTCGGGGCCCAGCCCGTCGATGTCCATGATCTTGAGGAAGCGGATCACGGGGCTCAGCACGTCATCGTGGTGGATCCGCAGGTTGTAGACCCCGCCGATCGCCATCTGCGCGGCCATCCGCTCGAAGCCGGGCATGCCGTGTCCGGGCATCCGGAAGTTGACGACCACGTCCCGTACGGCCTGCATCGTCAGGTCCGGGGCGATCTCGAAGGCGGCGCCCAGCAGGTTGCGGTAGAAGATCATGTGCAGGTTCTCGTCCTGCGCGATGCGCGCCAGCATCCGGTCGCAGACCGGGTCACCGGACTGGTGGCCGGTGTTGCGGTGCGAGATGCGCGTCGCGAGTTCCTGGAAGGCGACGTAGGCCACCGAGTGCAGCATCGAGTGGCTGTTGTCGGACTCGAAGCCCTCCGACATGTGCTGCATCCGGAACGCTTCCAGCTTGTCCGGGTCCACGGCGCGCGAGGCCAGCAGGTAGTCGCGCATCACGATGCCGTGGCGGCCCTCCTCGGCGGTCCAGCGGTGCACCCAGGTGCCCCACGCGCCGTTGCGGCCGAAAAGGCTCGCGATCTCGTGGTGGTAGCTGGGGAGGTTGTCCTCGGTCAGCAGGTTGACGACCAGCGCGATCTTGCCGATGTCGGTGACCTTGGACTGCTGGGGGTCCCAGGCCTCGCCGTCCTCGAAGAAGGCGGGGAAGTTCCGGCCGTCGCTCCACGGGACGTACTCGTGGGGCATCCAGTCCTTGGTGACCTTCAGATGGCGGTTGAGCTCCTTCTCGACCACCTCTTCCAGCGCGTACAGCAGCTTGGCGTCGGTCCACGCCTCCGAGCTGCCGAGGTGGGGAGAGGTGATCGTCACGGGTGCTCCTGGGGACAAAGCGAATTACCTACGGTTCCGTAGCCTACGGAGTCGTAGGTTAAGCGCGACATCAAGGCCAGCCAAGCCCCATGCGTCGGTATGTCCGGTTACGTCCGGTTATTCATGCAGTTTGCGAGGGTCTTGCGGGGCTTCAGAAAGGTGAGATTCACGCCAGAAGGTGATCGGCGGCTTTCGCTTTGACGGTCGGGAGCGGCGCGCGGAGTACTTCGGGCGGACCGGTGACGCGGCTCTCGGACCCCGTGGTTCCGATGCGGGCCGCGCCGTCGCCGTTCCGGCCGGAGCGGAAACGGCTCGCTCTCCTGCCGCGCGAGGCCCCGGCCCGCGCGGGGCCCGCCGCGGTGGCGGTCGTGCGCGGGCCCTTCGCGTCTCCCCGTCGGTCGGGACGGGCGTTCGGGGTCCCGGGACGATGGCGCGGGCGGCGTCGCGCGAGTCGGCGGCGGGCAGTGCCGGCGTGCGCGGGTCGCGGTGGCGCGATGGCTTCATGTGCGAATCGGGCGGCCTCGGACCCTGCGGTGGCCGGCCGGGCCGGCCGGCCGATCGCCACGATGGCGCACGCGAAGGAGGGGCAGGCTCCCGGGAAGCCGCCGACCGTGAACGGAATGTCCGACGCCGCCCGCCGAGCCGGTGCCCCGGCCGGTGCTCACCCGTGCCGGCGTGACTCCCTGACCTCCTCGGCGCAGGTGGGGCGCAGCGCGCCGTCGAGGAGCAGCCATCGCGTGATGCCGATGGACTCCAGGAACGGCACGTCGTGGCTCGCCACCACCAGGGCGCCCTCGTACGCCTCCAGGGCGCCGGCGAGCTGCCGGACGCTGGCCAGGTCGAGGTTGTTCGTCGGCTCGTCCAGCATCAGCAGCCGGGGAGCCGGCTCCGCCAGCAGCAGCGCCGCCAGCGTCGCCCGGAAGCGTTCGCCGCCCGAGAGGGTGCCGGCCGCCCGGTCCGCCCGGGCGCCCCGGAACAGGAAGTGCGCCAGCCGCGCCCGGATCTGGTTGTCCGTGGCCTGCGGGGCGAACCGCGCCACGTTCTGCACGACCGAGCGGTCGTCGTCCAGGACGTCGAGCCGCTGCGGCAGGAAGCGTGCCGGTACGTGCGTGACCGCCTCGCCGGACACCGGAGGCAGCAGCCCCGCGAGGGTCCGCAGCAGGGTGGTCTTGCCCGAGCCGTTGCCGCCGACCAGGGCGATCCGCTCCGGGCCGCGCACCTCCCACTCGCCCGGCGCCGAGGCCCCGTGCGCGAGCCGCAGATCGCTCAGGGTGAGGACCCGACGGCCCGGCGGCACCGCGGTGGCGGGCAGTTCGATGCGGATCTCGGCGTCGTCGCGGACCGCCTCCGCCGCCTGGTCCAGCCGCTCGCGGGCGTCCGCCAGCCGCTCGGTGTGCAGGATCCGGTGCTTGCCGGCCGATTCCTGGGCGGCGCGTTTGCGGGCACCCATGACGATCTTCGGCTCACGCTTGGTGTCGTACATCTTCTGGCCGTACCGCTTGCGCCGCGCCAATTTGAGCTGGGCGTCGGACAGTTCGCGCTTCTGGCGCTGTACGTCGGCCTCGGCGGCCCGGACCGTCCGCTCGGCCGCCTCCTGTTCCGTGGCGAGCATCCGCTCGTACGCGCTGAAGTTGCCGCCGTACCAGTGGACTTCGCCGTCGTGCAGGTCGGCGATCTGGTCGACCCGCTCCAGCAGCTCCCGGTCGTGGCTGACCAGGACCATCACCCCGGACCAGGACTCGACGGCCGCGTACAGGCGCTGCCGGGCCCTCAGGTCCAGGTTGTTGGTCGGTTCGTCGAGCAGCAGCACGTCCGGGCGGGCGAGCAGCAGCGCCGCGAGCCGCAGCAGGACGCACTCGCCGCCCGACAGTTCGCCGACGGTGCGGTCCAGGCCGATCCGGGCGAGCCCGAGCTGGTCGAGCGTGGCCAGGGCCCGCTCCTCCACGTCCCAGTCGTCGCCCACGGCGGCGAAGTTCGCCTCGGTGGCCTCGCCCGCCTCGATGGCGTGCAGTGCCGTGCGGGTGGCGCGGATGCCGAGCGCCTCGTCCACGCGCAGGGCGGTGTCGAGGGTGGCGTCCTGGGGGAGGTGGCCGAGGGTCCCGGCGACGGAGATCCGTCCACCGGACGGGGTCAGTTCGCCGGCGGCGAGCTTCAACAGGGTGGACTTCCCACACCCGTTGAGCCCGACCAGGCCGGTGCGGCCGGGTCCGACGGCCAGCTGGAACCCGTCGAAGACGGGGGTTCCGTCGGGCCAGTCGAAGGACAGGGCGGAGCAGGAGAGAAAGGCAGAGGGGTGACTCATGGAGGCCTCCAGGTTGCGTGAATGGTGAGTGCAACGCGGGGAGACAGCCGACGTGTCGGTCACAGGGATGTGGTGGCGGTCGGTGTCTCGGACCTCAGATGAGCAACGTCCTGCTCCGTTCCGGCGGGGATGGGGCGTTCACGACGGTACGGACGGCCGCGGGCGTCCGCAAACGAATTAGGGCCGCTCCCCGTGGACCGCGCCGTGCGGGCGCGGTCCACGGGCAACGGCCCGGGGTCGAACGGACGGGGAGGATCAGCAGGAGCCCCGCATCAGCTCGTCCAGGCTCTGGTCCATGTCGAGGTACATGTGCTCCAGCCCCGGTGGCACCACGGCGGAGGCCCGTTCCAGGAACCGCTGCAGTTCGGCCGTCAGCATCAGCACGATCGCGACGCCCTCCGGCGCGTGGAACTCCACCGTCGTCCGGTCCCCGTCGTACGGCCGCACGCGCACGTCCCCGCAGCCGGCCGGGTGCTGGAGGCCGGAGGTCAGCAGCTCGCGGGCGAAGGTCCACGAGACCTCGACGCCCTCCAGCGTGGCCGGCGCGGGGAAGGCCATGCGGACGGCGAAGGGATCCGCGCGGTCGTAGCAGAGGGTGACGGGCACGGTCTCGACCTTCGGCGCGGTGGCGACCAGACGGGCCTGCACGGCCTGCTCGATGACAGTGATCAAGGCTCACTCCCTTGCGGCGGATCTGCGGCCGGGCTGTGGGGTGGGACCCGGCAACCGGATAGACGCCGGAATCGGCAAATCCGTGCACGGTGGATGACGTGAGCTGTGTCACCGATTGGCCTGATCTCCCCTGTGTGATCGCACAGAGTGAGGGCAGGAACAGCCCGGACGCAGGGCGATCAGTCGGCGCCGCAGGCCCCGGAGTGATCGCAATAAGGCTGGTTACCGCTCACTCCACAGGCGCAAAGGACCACCCGGGTCTCCCGGTGCGCACGACCGTCCGGGGTGGTCACGCTGAGTTCCCCGCGCAGCACCAACTGGCCGACGGGGGACCGCGTGACGCTGGTCGGCCGGTCCCCCYCCTCCGCCGGGCCCCCGGACAGCAGGTACTGGAGCGCGCCCGACGGGCAGCGCCGGATCACCTCGGCGACCCGCTCGGGCCCGGACCCGTCGGGATCGATCCACGGGCGCCGCCCGGTGTCGAACACCTCGGGCAGGCCGCGGACGCACTCCGCCGCGTGCAGGCACCGCCCGGAGTCGTAGGTGACGGTGACGCTCTTGCCTTCGTAGGCCTTCGGTCCTTTGGAGGGCATGGCCCCACAGTAGGAACCCGCGGCTCCCGACGCACCCTGGACGGCGGATGTGGGGTGCGTTAGCTTCCCGCGCCATGAGACTTCTGGGAGTTGGCATGTGCGCGGCAGCCCTGCTGGTGGGGCTGGCCGTCGCGCCGGCGCAGGCGGACACCGGGGCGGGAGACACCCCCGGTGGCGGATTACGGGGCGCCGGCTGGGCACTGAAGGCGACCGGCAAGGAGGCCCGGTTCCGCGGGCTCGCGGGCGTCAGCCGCAGCACGGCCTGGGTGGCCGGCACCAAGGGGACCGTCCTGCGCACCGGCGACGGCGGCCGCAGCTGGCAGGACGTGTCACCGCCGGGGGCGGTCGCCGAGGGGCTGGAGCTGCGCGACATCGAGGCCTTCGACGCGCGGCGGGCGGTCGCCCTGTCCATCGGCGAGGGCGAGGCCTCGCGGGTGCTGCGCACCGAGGACGGCGGTGCCACCTGGACCGAGACCTTCCGCAACCCCGATCCGGGGGCCTTCTACGACTGCCTCACCTTCTTCGACGCCCGGCACGGACTGGCGATGAGCGACCCGGTGGACGGGAAGTTCCGCATCCTGGCCACGGACGACGGCGGCCGCAGCTGGCGGGTGCTGCCGGACACGGGAATGCCGGCGGCCCTGCCGGGCGAGGCCGCCTTCGCGGCGAGCGGGCAGTGCCTGGTGGCCTCCGGGCCGCGCGACGTCTGGCTGGCCACCGGCGGCGGCCCGGTCGCCCGGGTGCTGCATTCCTCGGACCGGGGGCTGACCTGGCGGGCCGCCGACTCCACCGTCCCGGCCGGCGACCCGGCCCGCGGGGTCTTCGCCCTGGCCTTCCGCGACCGTACGACGGGCCTCGCGGTCGGCGGCGACTACCGCGCCGGCCAGGCTTCGCCGCAGGCCGCCGCCCGCACCGCCGACGCGGGCCGGGGCTGGAGCCGGGCGGCCACCCCGCCGCCCGCCTACCGCTCGGGCGCGGCCTGGTTCCCGTACGGCCGCTCGACCGCGCTGGCGGTGGGCCCGACGGGCACGGACGTCACCACGGACGCGGGCCGCACCTGGCGGACCCTGGACGCGGGCTCCTACGACACCGTCGACTGCACGGCCGACGGCGGCTGCTGGGCGGCGGGGGAGAAGGGGCGGGTGGCCCGGCTGGAGGTGCTCAGGACTCCGGGCCGGTGAGCGGGTCCCCGATGAACAGGTCCATGCCCGGGTAGCGGCCGGCGGTGAACCCGGCTGCCCGGTAGACGGGCTCCCCGTCGGCGCTCGCGTGCAGCTGCACGTGGTGGATGCCCAGGTCGCCGATCCGGTCGACGAGGGCGTCGACGATCCGGCGGCCGTGGCCCCGCCCGCGCGCGGCGGTGTCCGTGACGATCCCGTCGAGGTAGCCGCGCCGTCCGTCGGGCTGTCGGGGGTTCGGCAGGTGGTACGTGACCCAGGCCATCCCGGCGGCCAGCAGGGGCTCGCCCGGCGCACCGCCGACGACCAGGCAGTACATGTCGGACCGGCCGGTCAGCCGCTCCCGGAACCAGCCGTCGGCGGCCTTCCGCCAGGGTGCGTCACCGGGGCCGGGGTCGGTCCCGAGGGAGTCGAGTGCGACGGCGCGCAGGCGTATCAGTTCGGGGATGTCCGCGACCTCGGCGGGACGGGGCTGCATGGCGGTACCTCCGGTGCGTCGGGGAGGGATACGGGAACGAACCGCCCTCACCGGTCGGCGCACGCGCCGGACCGGCCCGCCACCAGCCCCGGGACGGCGGAGGGCCGAGCGGGCGGAGCGGGCCCGGTCCGGGGCCGGCCGGGCGGCCGGGGTCGGGCCGGGTGGGACGGGCGGGTGGGGAGCGTCAGGCGGGCAGGGTCTCGCGGACCGCGGCCAGGTCGGAGGAGGTCTTCGTGGCGATGAACTCGGTGATGCGGTAGGCGCAGACGCCCGCCACCGTGAAGGGGTCCTCGGCCGCGATCTTCTCGACCTCGGCGCGGGAGACGCCCGCGGCCAGGATGATCCCGCCCTCGCGTGGGACCTTGCGGCCCGAGGCGAGGAAGACGCCGGACGCGTAGTAGCCGTCCAGCCAGGCGATGTGGGCGTCGAGCACTTCCTCGACGGATTCGACGGGCGCGGTGTAGGTGAGCTCCATGACGAACATGATCGCCAGGCTACTCTCGCACTCCATGACGACTGTGAAGACCCCCGCCGACGAGGCCGAGGCCCGAGCGATACAGGACGAACTCCGCGACCGGGTCGTGCTGGACGAGCCCGGCCCGCTCCCCGGCCGGGGACTGATCGCCGGAGTGGACGTGGCCTACGACGACGAGCGCGACCTGGTCGCCGCCGCGGCCGTCGTCCTCGACGCCGCCACCCTGGAGCCCGTCGGTGAGGCGACCGCCGTCGGGCACGTGAGCTTCCCGTACGTACCCGGGCTGCTGGCCTTCCGCGAACTGCCGACCGTACTGGCCGCCCTCGACGCCCTCGCGGTCGCCCCGGACCTCGTCGTCTGCGACGGCTACGGCCTCGCCCACCCCCGCGGCTTCGGCCTCGCCTGCCACCTCGGGGTGGTCACCGGGCTGCCGAGCATGGGCGTCGCCAAGAACCCGTTCACCTTCTCCTACGAGGAACCGGGCGCCCGGCGCGGCGACTCCTCCGCGCTCCTGGCACCCGACGGCGCCGTCGTCGGGCGGGCGCTGCGCACCCGGGACGGGGTCAAGCCGGTGTACGTGTCCGTGGGCCACCGGGTCTCGCTGGACAACGCCTGCGCCCACGCCCTCGCCCTGAGCCCCGCGTACCGGATCCCCGAGACCACCCGGCGCGCCGACTCGCTGTGCCGGCGCGCCCTGCGCGAGGCCTCCTGACGACCGGCCGCCGGGCGCCGGACGGGCCCGCACGCTCCGCCGGTCCCGCTCAGGTCCGCCCGGGGGACTGCGCGGCCCCCCCCGGCCGAGGTCCCGGGGCGGGGACGGACGGTGCGTCAGCGCGCGTCGGCCACCCGGAAGCGGATCCCCGCCTTCTGGAGCCGGTCCAGCAGGGCGTCGCCCATCGCCACCGCCGTGGTGAGCTGCCCGGCCCGCTCCGGCAGGGCGTCCTGGGCCAGGCAGAGCGCGGACTCGGCCAGCATCTTGGCGGTCTCCCCGTAGCCGGGGTCCCCGCCCGACACCTCGGTGAAGACCCGCCGCCCGCCGCCCTCGCCGACGAACCGGAGCGTGAACCAGCTGCGCGCGCGGCGCTGCGCGTCGGGCCCGCTGCCCGGCTCCCAGCGGCCCATCAGCCACCGCCGGGCGGCCGGGACCTGCGCCAGGGCCACCGTCGCGCCCATGGCCGCCGTCCCGCCGATGGCGACCGGGAGGTGGCGCACGGAGGCGTAGTGCCGGTAGCGGAAGTCCGGCCCGTACCGCTCCAGGGCCGCCGCCGACCGGGCCACGACGGCCGGGTCCAGGGTGGGCAGCGGCAGGGCCCAGGTCCCGGTCTCCCGGCTGAAGCGCGGGGCGCCCACGGGACCCCGTACCCGGCGGTCCGGCAGCCGCGGCTGGTGCAGTGCGCGGGCGCGGGCGGCGGCCAGGGTCTGCGGGCCCCGGCCCAGCGCGGTCAGGGCGGAGGCGAGCGTACCGCCGGAGAACAGCGCGTTGGAGCGGACGAAGCCGTCCACCCGCAGGGGCACACCGGCGGGCAGCTGCCGCACCGTGAAGTACGCCCCCAGGTCGGCCGGGATCGAGTCGAACCCGCAGGCGTGCACCAGGCGCGCCCCCGTCTCCCGGGCCCGCGCGTCGTGCGCGACGTACATCCGGTCGACGAACTCCGGCTCCCCGGTGAGGTCCACGTAGTCGGTGCCCTCCTCGGCGCAGGCCGCGACCAGCTCGGCCCCGTACCAGATGTACGGGCCCACCGTGGTGGCCAGCACTGCGGTGGAGGCGGCGAGTTCGCGCAGGGCGCCGGTGTCGGCGGCGTCGGCCCGCACCAGCGGCAGGCGGGCGCACGCCGGGTCGAGGGCGGCCAGCCGTTCGCGCAGCCGTTCCAGTTTGCCGAGGTCGCGGCCGGCGAGCGCCCACCGCAGACCGGCCGGGGCGTGCAGCGCGAGGTACTCGGCCGTCAGTGCCCCGACGAACCCGGTGGCGCCGAAGAGGACGATGTCGTAGGCCCGTTGCGGTCGGCTCCGCCGGACGTGCTCGTTCATGAACCGCTCCTCCCAGCTGGTATCGGTGGCTGAGGCTAGCGTGGGGGTCGGCCGCCCGTGCGAGCGGGTGACGGGCCGGTGTGACCGGCGGTGAGGAGGAGCGTCGATGAAGGCTGCGGTGCGCAAGTGGGAGAAGGTGCGCGCGTTTGCCCTCGGGCTGCCCGAGGCGGTGGAGGAGCATCCCTGGGGGCCCGAGGACGGCGTGGTGAAGGTCAACAAGAAGATCTTCGTCTTCCTGGGGAACGCGGACGGCCCCGAGCCGCCCGGCCTGTCCGTGAAGCTGAAGGACGAGGCCCTGCACGGGCACGCGATGACCGCTCCCGGGGCGGCCCCCACCGGGTACGGGCTCGGCAGGGCGGGCTGGGTATCCGTACCGCTGGGGGAGAAGGGGGCTCCGTCGGCCGAGGTGCTGTGCGAATGGGTGGAGGAGAGCTACCGGACCGTCGCCCTCAAGCGGCACGTCAGGGAACTGGCGGCCCGGAGGCCGGAACCGGCCACGCGGGAAATCGACTAAGCGCTTGCTCTTGTGCTGCGTGGAACACGTTCCTAGCATCTCTGGTGTTACATCAGTTGTGTCACACACATGCGCAGGCGCCGCGGACGCGCACACCAGGATGCTGGGGGCTCGATGGCAGTGACAGCAGGCCCGCTCGCGGGAGTACGCGTCGTCGAACTGGCCGGCATCGGACCGGGACCGTTCGCCGCGATGGTCCTCGCCGACCTCGGCGCGGACGTGGTGCGCGTGGACCGGCCCGGCGGCGGCGCCCTGGGCATCGACCCGGCCTTCGACATCACCAACCGGGGCAAGCGCTCCGTCGTGCTCGACCTCAAGTCCCCCGACGGCCCCGCCCGCGTGCTGGAACTGGCCGAACGGGCCGACGTACTGATCGAGGGCTTCCGCCCCGGGGTCGCCGAGCGGCTCGGCGTCGGCCCCGCCGACTGCCACGCCCGCAACCCGAAGCTGGTCTACGGCCGGATGACCGGGTGGGGCCAGGAGGGCCCGCTCGCCCACACCGCCGGGCACGACATCGCGTACATCGCCGTCACCGGCGCCCTCGGCATGATCGGCGACCCGGACGGGCCCCCGGCCGTACCCGCCAACCTGGTCGGCGACTACGCGGGCGGCTCCCTCTACCTCGTCATCGGCGTGCTCGCCGCCCTCCAGCACGCCCGCACCCCCGGGGGCACCGGTCAGGTGGTGGACGCGGCGATCGTCGACGGCACCGCCCACCTCACCGCCATGATCCACGGGATGGTCGCGGCCGGCGGCTGGCAGGACCGGCGCGGAGCCAACCTCCTCGACGGCGGCTGCCCCTTCTACGGCACCTACGAGACCTCCGACGGCGGGTACATGGCGGTCGGCGCGCTGGAGCAGCAGTTCTACGACACCTTCGTGGAACTCCTCGGCATCGGGGACCAGGCCGACGCCCGCAAGGACCCGGCCCGCTGGGGCGCGCTGCGCGAGGCCGTCGCCGCCCGCTTCAGGACCCGTACCCGCGCCGAGTGGACCGAGGTCTTCGAGGGCACCGACGCCTGCGTGGCCCCCGTGCTCTCCCTGCGCGAGGCGCCGCACCACCCGCACCTCGCCGCCCGCGCCACCTTCACCGACTTCGGCGGGATCACCCAGCCCGCCCCGGCGCCCCGGTTCTCCGCGACCCCGGCCGCCGTCACCGCGGGCCCCGCCCGGCCGGGCGCCGACACAGCGGCGGTGGCCCGGGACTGGGACGTGCCGGGCCTGACGGGAACGGCGACGGGAACAGCGACGGAAGCCGGAACCGGAACGGGAAAGGGCGAGGGCGCCTGATGGAACTGTCCATGCTGCTCGACTACGCGGGCGATCCCCGCAGGGCCGCCGACGAGGCCGCGGCGCTGGAGGCGGCCGGGCTCGACGCCGTGTGGGTGGCCGAGGCCTGGGGCTTCGACTCCCCGACCATCATGGGGTACCTTGCGGCCCGCACCGAGCGGATGAAGATCGGCTCGGCCATCCTCAACGTGTACTCCCGCACCCCGGCGCTCATCGCCCAGACCGCCGCGGGACTGGACGCGCTCTCCGGCGGCCGGGCGCTGCTCGGCCTCGGCGCCTCCGGGCCGCAGGTGGTCGAGGGCTGGCACGGCAAGCCGTACGACAGGCCGCTCGGCCGGACCCGGGAGACCGTCGAGCTGTGCCGGCGCGTGTGGCGCCGCGAGACGATCGACCACCACGGCATCACCGACATGCCGCTGCCGGCTCCGATGGGCAGCGGGCTCGGCAAACCCCTGAAGATCCTCACCCGGCCGGTGCGCTCCGCGGTTCCCGTCTACATCGCCTCGCTCGGCCCGGCCAACGTGCGGATGACCGCCGAGATCGCGGACGGCTGGCTGCCCACCCTCTTCATCCCGGAGAAGGCCGCCGCGGTGTGGGGCGGCCCGCTCGCCGAGGGGACGGCCAAGAGGCCGCCGGAACTGGGCCCGCTCCAGACGGTCGCGGGCGGCTTGCTGGCCATCGGCGAGGACGCGGCCGCCGCACGGGACCTCGCCCGCCCGCAGATCGCCCTGTACGTCGGCGGCATGGGCGCGCCCGGAAAGAACTTCTACAACGACCTCGCCGTCGCCTACGGGTACGGCGAGGAGGCCCGCAAGATCCAGGAGCTCTACCTCGCCGGACGCAAGCGCGACGCCGCTGCCGCCGTCCCGGACGAGTTCTGCGAGCTCATGACCCTGTGCGGGCCCGAGGGCTACGTGCGCGAGCGCGTCGAGGCGTTCCGGGAGGCGGGCGTCACCATGCTCAACGTCACGCCCGTCGGCCCCGAGCCCGCCCGGCTGATCGAAACCGTCAAGAGCTGGCTCTAGGGGGACCGGACCGATGCAACGCCGTATCTTCGACGCCGACCACGAGGCGTTCCGCGAGACCGTCCGCACCTTCCTGAACAAGGAGGTGCTGCCGCACTACGACCAGTGGGAGAAGGACGGCATCGTCAGCCGCGAGGCCTGGCGGGCCGCAGGCCGCCAGGGCCTCCTCGGCCTCGCCGTGCCCGAGGAGTACGGGGGCGGCGGCAACCCCGACTTCCGCTACGCGGCCGTGATCGCCGAGGAGTTCACCCGGGCCGGGGCCCCCGGCCTCGCCATCGGCCTGCACAACGACATCATCGGCCCCTACCTCACCTCGCTGGCCACCGAGGAGCAGAAGGGGCGCTGGCTGCCCGGCTTCTGCTCCGGCGAGACCATCACCGCGATCGCGATGACCGAGCCGGGCGCGGGCAGCGACCTCCAGGGGATCCGCACCAGTGCCGAGGACCGGGGCGACCACTGGCTGCTCAACGGCTCCAAGACCTTCATCTCCAACGGCATCCTCGCCGACCTCGTGATCGTGGTCGCCAAGACCACCCCCGAGGGCGGGGCCCACGGCCTGTCCCTGCTGGTCGTCGAGCGGGGCACGGAGGGCTTCGAGCGCGGCCGAAACCTCGACAAGATCGGCCAGAAGGCGCAGGACACCGCCGAACTCTTCTTCCACGACGTGCGCGTCCCCAAGGAGAACCTGCTCGGCGAGGAGAACGGCGCGTTCGTCCACCTGATGACCAACCTCGCGCAGGAACGCATGGGCATCGCGATGGCCGCGATCGCCGCCGCCGAACACCTGCTGGAGATCACCACGCAGTACGTGAAGGAGCGCGAGGCCTTCGGCAGACCCCTCGCCAAGCTCCAGCACATCCGCTTCGAGATAGCGGAGATGGCCACCGAGTGCGCGGTCACCCGGGCCTTCCTCGACCGCTGCATCACCGACCACGCGAACGGCGAACTGGACCACGTCCACGCCTCGATGGCCAAGTGGTGGGCCACGGAACTCCAGAAGCGCGTCGCCGACCGCTGCCTGCAACTGCACGGCGGGTACGGCTACATGAGTGAATACCGGGTCGCCCGTGCCTTCACCGACGGCCGCATCCAGACCATCTACGGCGGCACGACCGAGATCATGAAAGAGATCATCGGCCGCTCCCTCCTCGGCTGACGCCGGACCTTCAGAAAGGCTTGACCAGTGAGCACCGAAGCGTACGTGTACGACGCGATCCGCACGCCGCGCGGCCGCGGCAAGGCCAACGGCGCCCTGCACGGCACCAAGCCGATCGACCTGGTCGTCGGCCTCATCCACGCCCTGCGCGAGCGCAACCCCGGCCTGGACCCCGCCGGCATCGACGACATCGTGCTCGGCGTCGTCGGCCCCGTCGGCGACCAGGGCTCCGACATCGCACGCATCGCGGCCATCGCCGCCGGCCTCCCGGACACCGTGGCGGGCGTCCAGGAGAACCGCTTCTGTGCCTCCGGCCTGGAGGCCGTCAACCTGGCCGCCGCCAAGGTCCGCTCCGGCTGGGAGGACCTGGTCCTCGCGGGCGGCGTGGAGTCCATGTCCCGGGTCCCGATGGCCTCCGACGGCGGCGCCTGGTTCAACGACCCGATGACGAACTGGGACGTCAACTTCGTCCCGCAGGGCATCGGCGCCGACCTGATCGCCACCATCGAGGGCTTCTCCCGCCGGGACGTCGACGAGTACGCCGCCCTCTCCCAGGAGCGCGCCGCGACGGCCATCAAGGACGGCCGCTTCGCCGGGTCTCTCGTGCCGGTCACCGACCGCAACGGCCTGGTGGTCCTGGACCACGACGAGTTCGTCCGCCCGGGAACCACCGCCGACACCCTCGCCAAGCTGAAGCCCTCCTTCGCCGACATCGGCGACCTCGGCGGCTTCGACGCCGTCGCGCTGCAGAAGTACCACTGGGTGGAGAAGATCGACCACGTCCACCACGCGGGCAACTCCTCCGGCATCGTCGACGGCGCCTCCCTCGTCGCCATCGGATCCCGCGAGGCCGGCGAACGCCACGGTCTGCGCCCGCGCGCCCGGATCGTCTCGGCGGCCGTCTCCGGCTCCGAGCCCACCATCATGCTCACCGGCCCCGCCCCGGCCACCCGCAAGGCCCTCGCCAAGGCCGGGCTCACCATCGACGACATCGACCTGGTCGAGATCAACGAGGCCTTCGCCGGCGTCGTGCTGCGCTTCGTCAAGGACATGGGCCTGTCCCTCGACAAGGTCAACGTCAACGGCGGCGCCATCGCGCTCGGCCACCCGCTCGGCGCCACCGGCGCCATGATCCTCGGCACCGTCGTGGACGAACTGGAGCGCCAGGACAAGCGCTACGGGCTCGTCACCCTCTGCGTCGGCGGCGGCATGGGCGTCGCCACCATCGTCGAACGCCTGTAGGCCGTCCCGGCCGCACGGCGCGGCGAAGGCCCGGCCACCGGGCCCGACCGCCGCGCGGTGCGCCCGAGCCGGACCCTCCCGGCCCCCTCCGGGCCCGGCCCCTTCCGCCCGGCCCCGCCGAACCAGACTTCCACGGAGAGACCCACCCCATGACCGAGACCCGCACCATCCGCTGGGAACAGGACGAGACCGGCATCGTCACGCTGGTCCTCGACGACCCGGACCAGTCCGCCAACACCATGAACCAGGCCTTCAAGGACTCCATCGCGGCGATCGCCGACCGCGCCGAGGCCGAGAAGGACTCCATCCGGGGCATCATCTACACCTCCGCGAAGAAGACCTTCTTCGCGGGCGGCGACCTCAAGGACATGATCCGGCTGCGCCCCGAGGACGCCGGCCTCGCGTTCGAGACCGGCACCGCCATCAAGCGCTCGCTGCGCCGGATCGAGACGCTCGGCAAGCCGGTCGTCGCCGCCGTCAACGGCGCCGCCCTCGGGGGCGGTTACGAGATCTGCCTCGCCTCCCACCACCGGATCGCCCTCGACGCGCCCGGCTCCAAGATCGGCCTGCCCGAGGTCACCCTCGGACTGCTCCCGGCCGGCGGCGGCGTCACCCGTACCGTCCGCCTGATGGGCATCGCCGACGCGCTGCTCAAGGTCCTGCTCCAGGGCACCCAGTACACCCCGCAGCGCGCCCTCGACAACGGCCTCGTGCACGAACTGGCCGCCACCCCCGAGGAGATGCTCGCCAAGGCCCGCGCCTTCATCGACGCCAACCCCGAGTCGAAGCAGCCGTGGGACGTGCCCGGCTACAAGATCCCCGGCGGCACCCCGTCCAACCCGCGCTTCGCCGCCAACCTCCCGGCCTTCCCGGCCAACCTCAAGAAGCAGCTGAACGGTGCCCCGTACCCGGCGCCCCGCAACATCCTGGCCTGTGCCGTCGAGGGCGCGCAGGTGGACTTCGAGACCGCGCTGACCATCGAGGCCCGGTACTTCACCGAGCTGGTCACCGGCCAGACCGCCAAGAACATGATCCAGGCGTTCTTCTTCGACCTCCAGGCCGTCAACGCCGGCCGCAGCCGCCCGCAGGGCGTCGCGCCCCGCAAGGTCAACCGGGTCGCCGTCCTCGGCGCCGGCATGATGGGCGCGGGCATCGCCTACTCCTGCGCCCGCGCCGGCATCGAGGTGGTCCTCAAGGACGTCACCCCCGAGGCCGCCGCCAAGGGCAAGGCGTACTCCGAGAAGCTCCTCGACAAGGCGCTCTCCCGGGGCCGCACCACCGAGGCCAAGCGGGCCGAGCTGCTGGCCCGGATCACCCCGACCGCCGACGCCGCCGACCTGGCGGGCTGCGACGCCGTCATCGAGGCCGTCTTCGAGGACACCGCCCTCAAGCACAGGGTGTTCCAGGAGGTCCAGGACGTCATCGCGCCCGACGCGCTGCTCTGCTCCAACACCTCCACCCTGCCGATCTCCGGGCTGGCGGAGGGCGTGGAGCGTCCCGCCGACTTCATCGGCCTGCACTTCTTCTCGCCCGTCGACAAGATGCCCCTGGTCGAGATCATCAAGGGCGAGCGCACCGGCGACGAGGCCATCGCCCGCGCCTTCGACCTGGTCCGCCAGATCAACAAGACCCCGATCGTGGTCAACGACTCGCGCGGCTTCTTCACCTCGCGCGTCATCGGCCAGTTCATCAACGAGGGCGTGGCCATGGTCGGCGAGGGCGTGGAGCCCGCCTCCGTCGAGCAGGCCGCCGCCCAGGCCGGGTACCCGGCCAAGGTGCTCTCGCTGATGGACGAGCTCACCCTCACCCTGCCGCGCAAGATCCGCAACGAGACCCGCAAGGCCTTCGAGGCCGAGGGCCGCACCTGGACCGAACACCCCGCCGACACGGTCATCGACCGGATGGTGGACGAGTTCGGCCGCCCCGGCCGCAGCGGCGGCGGCGGCTTCTACGAGTACGACGAGTCGGGCCGGCGGACCCGGATCTGGCCCGGTCTGCGCGAGCACTTCGCCAAGCCGGACGCCAGCATCCCCTTCGAGGACATGAAGGAGCGGATGCTCTTCGCCGAGGCCCTGGACACCGTCCGCTGCCTCGACGAGGGCGTGCTCACCTCGATCGCCGACGCCAACATCGGCTCCATCATGGGCATCGGCTTCCCGGCCTGGACCGGCGGCGTGATCCAGTACATCAACGGCTACGAGGGCGGCCCGGCGGGCTTCGTCGCCCGCGCCCGCGAGCTGGCCGCCACCTACGGCGAGCGCTTCACCCCGCCCGCCTCCCTCGTGGCCAAGGCCGAACGCGGCGAGACCTACGCCGACTGAGCGCGGCCGCCACGGACGCCCGCCCCGGGCCCGCGCGCGAGGCGGGCCCGGGGCGGGCGACGTAGCGGCCTCAGGGCGGGCGACGTAGCGGCCCCGGGGCCGTGCCGGCGGGGCCTCGGGGCCGTGCCGGCGCCGTCTCAGTGCCCGGGGGCGCCCAGCGCGGCGAACACCCCGCGCCGAGCGGCGCCGTCCGGGTCGGTCCAGCCGGCCAGCACCTGGCCCAGGAGCCCGTTCCCGCCGGCGGCGGGACCGGCGAGCAGCACGCGGGACAGGGTGAGGTCGAAGAGGGGTCCCGGTCCGCCGGCCGGGCCCACCCCGATGACGGTGGCCTCGGCGGAGTCGGTCACCTTCCCGGCCCCGGTCAGGGACCCGGGTACGCCCGCCGGCCCGCCGAGGACCTCGACGGTCGGGTCGGGGGTGTCGCTCTCGCTCTGTGCCTGCGCCGCGGCACGGCCCGCGAGCAGCGCCGCCAGCCGCTCCACCAGGACCGGGTCGTGGGCGCCGTCGTAGACCCAGCGCGTACCCAGCACCCCGTGTTCCAGGGTGCCGACCAGCCCGTCCCCGGCGTCCTGGAGCGGGGCCCCGCGGTAGGTGAGCGGGACCAGGTAGGCGACCGGCCCGTCCCCGGAGGCGTCGGTGACCACCATGAACTCGATGCCCACCTCGCCCTCGGGGTCGTCGAGGCGGAACCCGCCCGCGCGGGCGAGCCGCGAGACGTCCCCGGTGCCCCGGTACCAGGACCTCAAGGGGATCCATTCGGCGAGGAGTTCGAGCTTGGTCGGGGTCAGGGTGGTGCGGTGGATGACTGCCATGGCCGCGAACCTACCCTCCCTCCGGGGCGAACGCCGCACGCAATTCCGCCTTCAGGGAGCGCTGGAACGCCGTCACCAGGGCCTGCACCACCATCGGCTGCATGTGCGCCGACAGCGCCTTCATCGACTCCACCCGCTCCGGATCGCTCTCGCCCTCGGTGAACGGTCCCCACACCTCGTCCCGGAACAGGGCGGTCAGTTCGTGCGCCGCCGTCCGCGCGTGCTCCATCAGCACCGTGCGGGCCGCGAGGATCGTCCCGTGCGCGATCGGCACGTCCAGCAGCGCGACCCCGAGCCGCAACAGCCCCACGTCCACCCGGAACCCCTCGCCCGCCTCCACGAGCACGTTCATCGCGGCGAGCCGGCCCAGGTCGGTGTCCGACAGGCTCCGCCCGGCCCGCTTCTCCAGCTCCGCCCGCGAGAACTCCCGCGCCGCGTCCGGGGCCCAGGTGGCCACCAGTGCCCGGTGGATGGCCAGATCGTGCGCGCTCAGGTCCTCGGGGAGCGCGTCCAGGTAGCGCTGGATCGCCGAGAGGGTCATGCCCTGGTGCTGGAGCTCCTCGATGAGCGCCAGCCGGGACAGGTGCTCCGGTCCGTAGTGGCCCACCCGACGGGGGCCGATCACGGGAGGGGGCAAAAGCCCGCGCGTGCTGTAGAACCGTACGGTGCGGACGGTGACACCGGCCCGGGACGCCAGCTCGTCCACGGTGAGCATCGGCTCGGTCGCCCGGTCGGCCATCGTCCGCTCCTCGCTCTCTGCTCCACAGCTTGGGTTCAACAGTATTGCTGTCGCACCAACGATGTGAAACGGCCAGGAGCTGCCCATGACCACGAACCTGCGACTGCCCGGACGACCCGAAGAACTCACCCTGCCCGCCCTGCTGGTCCGCAACGCCGCCGAGCACGGCGAGCTGCCCGCCCTCTCCTGGCGCGAGGGGGCCGCCGACTGGCGCACCCTCACCTGGAGCGAGGTCCGCCACGAGGTCGCCGTCCTCGCCGCGGGCTACGCGGCCCTCGGCGTCGAGCGCGGCGAACACGTCCTGCTGATGATGGGCAACCGGCCCGAACACTGGCTCAGCGACCTGGCGCTCGTCCACCTCGGCGCCGTCCCCGTCACCGTCTACGGAACATCGGCGCCCGAGCAGATCGCCCACATAGCGCGCCACAGCCGGGCCCGGGTGGCGGTCGTCGAGGGCGCCGGCGAGCTGGCCCGCTGGGAGCCGCTGCTGCGGGACCCCACGGCGCCCCTGGAGCGGCTGGTGGTCGCCGAGGCCGCCGAGGCGGGGCCGCACCCCACGTACGCGTCCGTGCGGGCGGGCGGTGCCCGGCTGCACCGGGCCGACGCCTTCGAGAAGGGCTGGCGCGAGACCCGCCCCGAGGACCCGCTGACGGTCGTCTACACATCGGGCACCACCGGCGACCCCAAGGGCGTGCGGCTGACCCACCGCAACATCCTGCTCCAGTCGGTGCGGCTCGACCGCGACACGGACCTGCCCGAACACGCCGAGCACCTCTGCTACCTGCCTTTCGCGCACATCGCCGAGCGGATCCTCGGCATCTACCTGCCGCTGCTGCGGGCGGCCCACGTCCGGCTGGTCGCCGACCCCACCGCCGTGGCCGCCGCGGTCCGCGAACGCCACCCCGTGCAGTTCTTCGGGGTCCCCCGGGTGTGGGAGAAGCTCGCCGCCGCCGTCAAGGCCGTCCTCGCCGGGCTGCCCGACGAGCAGCAGCGGGCCATCGAGGGGGCCGGCGCCCTGGCGCGCGCCAGGGCCGGCCACCGGGAGCGCGGCGAGGAGGTGCCGGCCGCGCTCGAAGCCGCGTACGCCGAGGCGAAGGAGCGGGTGCTGGACCCGTTGCTCCGCATGGCCGGACTGGACCGGCTCGTGTGGACGGCCAGCGCCACCGCGCCGATGCCGATCGACGTGGTCCGCTTCTGGGCGGGCTGGGGGATCACGATCATGGACGCGTGGGGGCTGACCGAGACCTCCGGCGTGTGCACCGTCAACCGGCGGGACGCCTTCCGGCTGGGCTCGGTCGGCCGCCCCATCGAGGGGCTGGAGCTGAGGATCGCCGAGGACGGGGAGATCCTCACCCGAGGGGCCACCGTCTTCGACGGCTACCTGCGCCCCGACGGGACGGTCGAGAGCGCCCATGACGCCGAGGGCTGGTTCCCCACCGGGGACGTGGGCCGGCTCGACGAGGACGGCTTCCTGTGGCTGACCGACCGCAAGAAGGAACTGATCATCACCTCGACGGGCAAGAACGTCTCCCCGGCCCTGGTGGAGAACACCGTCAAGGAGCACCCGCTGATCGGCCAGGCCCTCGTGCACGGCGACGGCCGCTCCTACCTGGTCGCCCTCCTGGTCCTGGACCCCGAACTGGCCCCGGCCTGGGCGGCCGCCCGGGGGATCGGGACCGGCTCCCTGGCCGAGCTCGCCGAACACCCGGCCGTCCTGGAGGAGACGGCCCGCGCGGTGGCCGCCGCCAACGCCCGCCTCAACCGCACCGAGCAGATCAAGCGGTACCGGCTGCTCGCCGAGGAGTGGGGCCCGCAGACCGGGGAACTGACCCCCTCGCTGAAACTGCGCCGACGGGTGGTCCGGGAGAAGTACGGCCCCCTGATCGAGGAGCTCTACGAGGCCCCGCCCGAGCCCCCGCGGTAGGGCGCGGGGCCCGTGCCGGCGCCCCGGGCGCGCGCCGGCACCGTTCCTGACCGGCTGTCAGTGGCGGGTGCCACGATCGGCCCATGAGCTTCTTCGAAGGGCTGATCGTGCCGGACCCGCCACGGGCGGCCGAACCGGAGGAATGGCACCTCGGTGCCTACGAACCACCCCTGGACGAAGGTCATCCGCCCTCGGACTGGTTCGTCCCGGCCCGGATCCCGCAGACCGTGGTGGTGGGGTCCGGCCCCGACACCCGGATCGTGCTGACCGGGTGGGAGGTGTGGCCCCGGTCCCTGGTGATCGGGGTCGAGGTCTTCCGGCGCCGCGTCGCCCGGGACGGCCTCCGCGGGCCGGGCCACCCCCGGCCCGGCGCCGACGGGCTGCGCTTCGGCCTGCTGCTGGCGGACGGGCGCCGCGTCACCACCCTGGACGGGGCGGCCTGGCCGGCGCCCCCGCCCACGGACGCGGGGCCCAGACCCGTCCTCACCGCGCTCGGCGGTTCCGGCGGCACCTTCCACCAGCAGGTGAACCTGCACCTGTCGCAACTGCCGCCGGACGGCGAGCTGCTCCTGGTGACCGAGTGGCCCGCCGCGGGCGTCCCCGAGACGCGGACCGCCTTCGACGCCACGAGGCTGCGGGCCGCGGCCGCCGAGGCGGTCGAGATCTGGCCCGGACGGCAGCCGCCGGCCGCTGGGGCCGCCGGGGCCGCCGGGTCGGCAGGGTCGGCCGGGGAGTACCGGGGGTTCCCCGAGGTCGAGCCTCCCGCGTCCGAAGCGGACCGCGCCGACTGGCAGGGGATGGGGTACGAGGGCTGGGGCGACCCGGAGCTGATCCGCTCCCGGCTCGCCGGCGGGGCGGACCCTGAGGACGCCGAGGCGCGGCCGCTGCACCGGGTGGCCGGACGGGGCGCCGAGGAGTCGGTCGCCGAACTGGCCCGCCTGGTCACGGACGTCGACGCGGTCGACGGGTCGGGCGAGACCCCGCTGTGGCACGCGGTGGCCCACGGCCGGGCCGACAACGCCGCGGCCCTGCTGGCGGCCGGAGCCGACGCCTGGACGCCCCGCGTCGCGGGACGCTCGCCCGGGAGCCTCGCGCTCACCACCGAGCTGGCCCCGCTCTTCGCGGACCTGCCGGGTGCGGTGCTCCCGGGCCCCGAGCGGGTGGCGGCGCAGCGGGCGGCCGACGAGCAGGCGCGGGTGTTCCGGGGCGTGCACACCGAGGGGCTCGCGGTCGCCTTCGTCGGCGGAGTGGACGAGGAGGAGGTGATCCGCCGCCTGGGCGCGGACCCGGACCCGGACCGCGTCCCGGTCCTGGACCTGGATGCGGAGCCCGGACCGTACGGGACGGGCCCCGACGGCTTCGACCCGTACGGCCCCCGGGCCGATGGGTTCGTCGGGGTGAGCGGGGTGCCGGGCGGCTGTGTCCTGACGCACCCGGCCGGACACCTGGCGTCCTCGGCGTCCGTGCTGGCCGCGGTGTCGCCGGGCGGACGCGCGTACGGGGTCTACTTCAACCCGAAGGGCGGCACCTTCGGGCACCTGTCCGTGGACGGCGGCGCCGCGTACGGCGAGGAGATCGGCATCGTGGCCCGGGAGGACTCGCCGGAGGAGTTCTGGCTGCACCGGTTCTGGCAGTGGGGACCGTACGGGGACATGTACGGGACGGGTTCGCTCGCCTACGCCTGCGACCGGGCGGGCCTGCGCGTCACGGACCCGGGCCCGCTGCTCGGGCCACCACGCCGCTGGGTGGGGATACCCGCGGACGGCCCACTGCACGGCTGAGCGCACGGCCGCCCGGGGAGGGGTGCCCGCGCCGGGGCGGGCACCCGTGGGGCTCCGGTCAGGAGCCGATCAGGGGGTAGCGGTCCGATGATTCCCAACCAAAAACATGTATGACGCCCCATGGGGGCATGACAACGCCCCGACCTGGTCTTTGCGGAGACGGGGGTCGGGGCGTTGCTGAGCCCTGGCGTGGGTGGGGTATGCCGGGTGCTCCGCTCGCCCTGCTGCGGGCAGGGGGGAGCGGTGATCAAGGTGGTTCGGTGGTCGACCGAATCACGTGCAATGTGAAGCTTTCAAGGCCTGAAGCGAACATTCGGTCGATCGAACGAAATCCACCGGACGGGCTACAGGTTCTCCAAAAAGTACGGTACACGGTACAGGCAAACGATCATGAAGCGGCCAGTTTTGAACGGTGCCGCCAGAACGATCCCCAGAGTGGGTGCTTGCCCGCCGGAGACGGGTCGGCAACGCCATCCGCGGGACGCGGCAAGATGCTGATGTCACCACGGAAGAGCTTGCACTGCGGGCGGGGATCGACAGGCAGACCCTCAACCGCATCGAGCAGGGACACGCCTCGCCCCGACTGGACAGCTTGATCCTCATCGCGGACGCGCTTGGGGTTCCCCTCGCGCAGCTCGTGCGCGACTAAGCGGAACCTAACGCCTTCAGTTTCGGCATGGACACACCGTACGTGCCAAACCGGCCAGCGGAAACAGGCCGCGGGGCGTCAGGCGTCACAGTCCAGCCGGTCTCCAGCCGCACTCCAGCGGGAAGCCCCGGCCGACGGGGGGATTGCCGGCCGGGGCTGGATCGGGAGGTCAGGCCTGGGGGATGACGAACCCTCGGGTGGGGGCTGACCGCCTCGGCTGGAGCGGTTCGTCGAGAGCCTTCCCGAAGAGGCCGAAGATCTCCTCGCTGATGTCCTGGCGAGTCTCAGGGTCGGCCCTGTCGAAGATGCCCCACTCCCCGGCAGGGTTCTCGGGATCGAAGGGTGCCACCACCCCCGGCAGGCCGAGCTGCCGTAGGGCGACGTCCATCTTCCGAGCCTCTTCCGGAGTCATGTCCTCACCTTTCCGTCGACGGTGCGAGGGGGAGCTTATCCCCCGTCGCCGCCGCCACCGTGCGTCGCGCACCCGCCGGGGTTGATGGTGCCGCAGCCGCCCGGCACCGGGGTGTGGTTGCAGTTCGCCGCCACGGCGACGAGCGACTTCCCCGGACCCACCCACAGTTCGGCGTCCGGGGTGTACCCGGCCTGCTCGATCAGGGCGATCGTGCGGGTCAGGACGTCGTCGTCGTGGCGGGACGGGTCGGGCCGCTCCGGGTAGTGGTGCACGGTCCGGCCCAGACGGCTGCACAGCGTGGCGTACAGGTGGGTGTGGAGGATGAGGGCGTGCCAGCCCTCGTCGACCTCCCGGGTCGGGGCGATCCGGACCGTGGGAAACAGCGAGGCCGTGCTCACGAACTTGAGGGCCTCACCTACGAGACGGCCAGCCATCTCGGGCTCCATGCCGGGGTTGTCGTCGAGGACGGTGGCGCGGACGTCGTTGAACTGGGCGTCGGTGAGGAGGCCGCGCGGGCTCGCCGCGGGTGCGGGCTGCTCGCCCTTGCCGGCGCTGCACGGCGGGGGCGGGAACGGGCTGGACATAGCTGTCTCTCCTTCGAGGTGAAGTGCAGGATCAGCGGGTGCCGATGACGATGAGGGCGAAGATGCCGAGCGTGATCACCACGTAGGCGACCTGCCGGGCGACTTCGGACGGCGGGCGACGCGGGCTCACGGACTGTCCTCCGAAGCTCCGCACGCCCAGACATCAGCGTCGAGGAGGAGGCCGCCCTCGTGGCCGAGGACGACGCCGCGGTACACCGCCCCGGGACCAATCGGGTCCCCGCAGCTCACGCATGCGTGCCCGCGGGCCTGGGCGGCCGTCAACTCGTCGAAGGCCGGCAAGGGCGTGGTGCCGCACCACGGGGTTGTCACACCGCCTCCAGGGTGGCGGCGGCCGCCGTGAACTCCAGGCCGTTGACGCCCCGGAGGTATGCGGTGAGCGTGCTGCGCTCCCGACCGTCGGCGTAGCCAAGCGTCTCGTGCAGGACCGCCATCAACTCGCCGCGGCGGCCCGTCTTCGGGTCGCGGACCTGGCGGTGCA
Source organism: Streptomyces sp. M-16 (assembly GCF_052114405.1). NCBI lineage: Bacteria > Bacillati > Actinomycetota > Actinomycetes > Kitasatosporales > Streptomycetaceae > Streptomyces > Streptomyces sp. M-16. The sequence goes on from NZ_JBFRER010000081.1 coordinate 38,830, forward strand.
ACAGGGGATGGTCCTCGTGCTCGACCGTACCGCCGGTTTCCTGCACGTCCATGGCTGTGCTTCCTTACCGTCGTCAGCGGGTGGTGAGGTGGCCCAAGTCCTGCGGAAGCAGCGGCCACAGGAGGATGATGGGCTCGCACGCAGATGGGCAGATAGGCCATCGCGTGGCCATGCGTGGCCACGTAGCGGCCACGGCCGGGGATACACGCGATGACACCTCACACTGGGGCCATGGGCCACCGAAACGACTCGCTCCGAGCCGCCCGCCTACGGGCTGGGTGGCGCAGCATGGAGGCCGCCGCGGCCGCACTCCAAGCCCACGGGCAGCGGCTCCTCGACGACCCCCACTTCACCGTCGCGGCCCGCACCTGGCGCCGGTGGGAGGGAGGCGCCCCCGGCTGGCCGCCGGAGGACACCGCGCTCGTGCTCCACGATGCGTTGGGCCGGTGGCCGGAGGAGCTGGGGTTCACGGCGCCCGCCGGCTGGATCCGCCCCGAGGCACACCAAGAGGAAGACGTGAACCGCAGGACCTTCGTCAACGTCACCGCGGCCGCGCTCCTGCCCGGCCCCGTCACCACCCAGCACGTCGATCCCGCCCTGATCGACTACTTCCAACAGCAGTTGGAAGGGCACTACCGCGCTGACATGTTCCTCGGCCCCCACGACCTCATCGGCACCGTCAGCGCCCAGTACCAGCTCATCGACAAGCTCGTCCGCTCGGCGAAGGGCGAGACCCGCCGAGGCCTCCTCCGGGTCGGGGCCGCCTACGCTGCGCTCGTCGGCTGGCTCTACCAGGACGCAGGGGACCTTGGCGCCGCGGCGTTCTGGCGGGGGATAACGCAGGAGATCGCGGCCCGGTCCCGGGACCCGCACCTCGTCGGCTACTCCCTCGTGAACTTGGCGCAGGTCCGTACCGACCTCGGCGACGGGCACGGCGTCATCGACCTGTGCGAGACCGCGCTCGACGACGGCCGGCTGTTCCCCAAGGTCCGCGTGATGGCGATGCAGCAGCAGGCCCACGGCGCCAGCCTTACCGGCGACCGGACCGCCGTCGACCGGCTCATCGACACCGCAGACGGACTCCTCTCCCGCGTGGACGACGACCTCCCCTGGGGCAACGCGTGCCGCCGGACGCCCGGCTACCTGGAGGTGCAGCGCGCCACCTGCTACGGCCGGCTCGGCCTCGGCCGTGAAGCCGAATCCCTCTGGTCGCAGGTTCTCGACGCGGTCCCCGCGACCGCCCGCCGGGACCGCGGGGTGTACCTCGCCCGGCATGCGACCGCAGCGGCGGGGGCCCGGCAACCGGAACAGGCCGTCGAGATCGCCCGCGCGGCAGCAGAGATCGCAGCCGAGACCCGGTCAGCCCGGATGCTGCGTGAACTGGCCACCCTGGAGCGGGCCATGCGCCCGTGGCAGGATGCGCCCGTAGGCCGGGACCTCGCCGAGATCCTGGCGCCTGTGAACGAGGGGGCATGAGCATGGGTGTACCGCAGCCGATGACGCACGAGGAGATCGCCGAGCACCTGGCCGGGCTGCCGGGCTGGGCCCAGGAGGGTGAGGCGATCACCCGCACCTACCCGATCCGGTACCACGCAGCGGTGGCTGCGATCGTGACGATCGCCGACCGGTCCCGGCGGATCCAGCACCATGCCGACCTCGACCTCCGCATCGACCACCTGCGCGCGTCGATCACGACGCACGACGCGGGGAACCGGCTGACGCGCGCGGACTTCGACCTGGCGCACCGCATCGACGCGATCGTGGCCGCGCACCAGGCGCTCCCGCTGGACTGAGCCCGGACGCACGAAATCGCCCCCTCCCGCCCGTAGGCGAGAGGGGGCATGCTGCTGTTCAGGAGACGCCGTACCACTGGCTGGCCCACCCGGTGTTGATGATGCTCGTCGACTGCTGCGTCAGGTCGAGCGTGGACGGGAGACTGGTCTGACCGGTCCCGATGTTCGAGTACCGCAGCCGCGGCGGCACCAGCCCGCAGTTGACCGTGATCCCGGCGCCGGTGGCTTTGAAGGTCAACACGTTCGTCGACCACGAGCCGTTGAGCAGCATCGCGATGAAGTACTTGCCCGGCGGCGCAGTAAACGGGGCCGATAGCGGAACCGACTTGCCCGTCGCGCCAGACATCAAGTCCGTGGAGATGTCTGCCGTGACCCCTCTGAGGGTGCCCGCGGAGTCGTAGACGCCGAGGAAACAGTTCGCCAGGGTGGCCGCGCCGTCGACTCCGGCAAGCCCGAACCAGACCCTCGACCACGTGATGCTCTTCCGGATCTGGATCTTCACCAGCGTGATCCGCCCGGCCACGCCACCCGAGGACTGAGCGGTGACATGCCCGGCGTCGTTCGGGTCGCCGGTCCAGGCGAGGAGGCCCTGATCAGAGGGCAGTGCAAGCGGCTGAGACAGGCCAATCCCGGACGCCGCCGGGCCCGTGCCGCTGACCTTGATGACCTGGAGGACCGAGCCCGCCCTCAAGTTCACGGCCGCCGCGTTGGACGTCTGCTGTGCCCATCGCAGCCGGAGCAGCCCTGGCGTGGCGCCGGTGGCCACGATGCCGGTCGGCATCGCGATGATCCCGGCCAGCGTCGCGGAGGAGGCCATCACGCCGATGTCGCTGTTGCTGCCGAACTGCCGGGCCGCAACCTTCACCTGCGCCGAACCGTCCGGCACCGTCGTCCCCAACGTGCCCGCGTACGGCGCCCACCCGCCCGTCGCGCCGGAAGGCACGGTGAACGTGATGCTCGCATCCGCGGCCTCCGGGCCGTCGAACAGCAGCGTCGCGTTGAACTTGTAGACCGAGTTCGCCTCCAGGGGCGCGACAAGGCGCCCGTCGTCGGACACTGTCGTGACCGACGTCCGYGGCTCGTCGGCACCCTTGACCACCGTCTGTGTCAGTGCGGACAGGGCGGCCACCGCGCTGGACGCCGCGCCAGCAGCGTCCGCGCCGATCGACGCCGCCGTGATCGGATCCGTGCCGCCCGTCGTGTGCGTGCCCGCGTGAGGGATCGGGGTCCGGGCGTTGACCGTGCTCGGGTCATCGGACCGCAGGGCTACCGTCGGACCCGCGCCAGCAGCGCCGAGCGGCGGCTGAGGACCCGTCGCCCCAGTGGCCCCGGTGGCGCCGGCCGGTCCCGTCGGGCCGGTCGCACCCGCGGGCCCAGCGGCACCCGCAGGACCCGTAGCCCCCGTGGGGCCAGCGGGACCGGCGGTCCCCGCCGCGCCGGCCGCCCCGCGCACGTATCCCGGTAGCCCGGGTCGTCCACGATGAGGGCCAGGATGCTGATCGGCGTCATATCGCCGGTGGGCGCTTCGAACGTCCGGGCCCGGCCCGGGACGCCGCTGACGACCTCCTGGAGCCGGTAGTAGCGGCCCGTCACCGGCTCGATCCCAGCCGCGTCCGTCGGCACCAGCGCGATCGACCACGCCCCGCCCGTCACCGGGACGGTGTGGTCCGGGCTGACAAGGAGCTGGTCGCCGCCCGCGTCGGTCCACCGGCGGGGCAGCGCCGTGATGGTGATGGTCGTGGCCGGTCCGGCGCCAGTGAAAATGTCGGTGACCGTCCCGTGGACGGTGCGCTGCGCGGGCAGCGGCATGACGGCCTCCTACGGCTTGTCGGCGCGCTGGGCGCGGATAACCGTCCAGGTGCGCTGCACCATCAGCCCGGCGATGGCCAGGACCATCGCGGTACGCAGCGCCCGCAGCACGGCGGCGGCGCAACCTGTCGGCCACATGATGATCAGCACGGTGTACAGGCACAGCCCGCCGAGCGCCCCCGCCGGCAGCATCAGTTCGGCTACGTCTGGCACCCTCGCCGCGTGTCAGACGGAGAGGGGTATGTGCAGCGGCCTCATTCGGTGCGGCGAGTGTGGCGGCTACCCCGTGAACGACAAGGTTCGCGACAACTCCTGCTACGCCTACCAATGTGGTGCCCGTGCCCGGCATGCGGTTGAGCACGAAACCGTATGGATCCGACGCTCCGTCGTTGAGGCTCGCGTCCACGGATGGCTCGTCGAAGTACGTGACGAGATCGACGCCATCGCCGTAGGCGCCGTCGTCCTTCCGGCCCCGCGCCGGGCCCCGGACGCGGGAGCCAGCCGCGCTGTGCCGGAGGCTCAGCTGGGCAAGCTGGCGGCTGCCATCGACCGTGCTACGACGGGGCACGTGATGGGCGACATTCCGAGCGGCTCGTACCTGCGGACGAGGGATGCGCTGGCGACTGAGTGGGCCGAGGTGCAGCGCGAACTGGACGCGTTGCCGAAGGAGTCGACGGCGTCCACGGGCCCAGCCCCCTTCCGTGACGTGGTGCAGGGGCTGCTTGACGAGTGGGACACGCTGAGTGTGGCTGCGAAGCGGGTGATCCTGGCGTCGCTCATCCGGCGGGTGGAGATTTGTCCGCAGAAGATCGTGCGGATGGTGCCGGTGTGGGCTCCGGCGGACGAGATGCCCGTGACGGAGCCCGTTTCCAGCTGATGTGGCCTGCCTGAACTTACGGGGCCACGTACCCCGTTACAGGATAATGGTCGGAGAGGTTGGTGTAGGTGTAGGAGGTGCCCCAGCTGGAGACGGTCCAGGGGGCCGACTGCTCCTTGACCACGTTGTTGTTCCAGTTCGCCGGGCGGGCGTTGCCCTTGCGGTACAGGACGTAGTCCAGGTCCTCGCGGGGGTCCGTCGGGTAGCGGTAGTTCGCGATCGAGTTGAGCGCCGTGTCGAATGAGTACGGGTGGCCCGTACGGCTGTCGGCGCCGGCCAGGTCGGCGTTGGCGAGCATGCTCGCGTACTCGGGGCTGCGCGAGTCGACGTTCATGTCGCCCGTCACTATCACCTGCTCGGCCGCCGGGATGTTCTTGGCGTCCAGGAAGGAGTCGATGGCGCGGAACTGCCGGGCGCGCATCTCCGCCGCCTCGCCCGCGCCGCAGCCCGGGTCGGTGGACTGCGCGTGGGTGCCGACCACGTGCACCTTGGTCCCGTTGACGTCCAGCACCACGTAGGCGAAGCCCTTGTTGGACCACCAGTCGGCGCCGCAGGCGTCCTTGTAGACCACCTGCTCCTTGCGGACGATCGGCCACTTGCTCAGGACCGTGACGCCGCCGTCCTCCGGGGTGGTGGAGGAGTAGGAGCCGCCCGTCGCGTCCCATCCGCTCTTGCTGCGGCCCACGACCGGCGTCTGGTACGGGTACTGCGCGGCGGCGTTCGCCTTCAGCGCGTCCGAGGCGCCGTTGTCGAAGGCCTCCTGGAGGACCACCACGTCGTGGCCCTGGAAGAAGGAGGCCTTGGGGATCTCCGAAGCCCGGTGGTCCTGGCCCCAGTTCGGGTACAGGTTCTTGCTCATCAGGAACGTGTTGTACGTCAGGACGCTGAGCCGGGGGGTCGCGCCGGTCTCGGCGGCGGTGGCCGCGGGGGCGGTGGTGAGGGCCAGCGTGCCGGCGGCGATCGCCGCGACGGCCGTGGCGGCGGCCCGGGTGCGGCGGTGCGAGGTGTGCAGCATGGAGGTCTCCGTCATTCCTGCGGGGGAAGATCGACGCCGTCATCCAAGCAGCCGCGGTTACTTCGGGGTAACACCTGTGACAAGACTTTCTGTCCGGGCCACGACAACGTGGGGCCGGGTGCGGGCGGGCGGGCCGCCGGCCCCGCGACGGCGATACTGGAGGGAGAACCACGCGCGAACACCGGGGGAACACGGATGACCACACACACCGGGGGAACGGCGGCGGACCGCCGGAGCGACCCCGAGCCGCCCCCGCCCGGCGGGGTGCTGTGGACCACCGCCGGGGACATCCGGTCCCTGCTGACCCTCCCCGCCGCCTTCACCCTCCAGGTCGCCCACCCGGCCGTCGGCGCCGGCGTCGACCAGTACTCCGTCTTCCGCACCGACCCCTGGGGACGCGGCGAACGCTCCCTGCGCTCCGTCCAGCTGTGGGTGTACGGCGGGGACGAGGCCGCAGCGGAGGGCCGCCGGGTGCGCCGGCTGCACAAGGAGATCCAGGGCACCGACACCCGGGGGCGCCGCTACCACTCCCTCGACCCGGCCTGCTACGCCTGGGTGCACGCCACCGGCTTCCCCGTGGCCCTGCACTCCGGGCGGTACCTGTTCCGCCGCATCACCCCCGCCCAGGAGCGCCTGCTCTACCGCGAGTGGCTCCAGGTGGGCCGGATCCTCGGGCTCCGCGACCGGGACATGCCGCAGACGGTCGAGGAGTTCTGGCCGTACTACCGGCGGATGCTGGCCGAGGAGATCGAGCCCACCAAGGTGGCCCGCGAACTGCTCGCCACCGACGCGGACCTGCCCCGCCCCGAGGTCGCCTCCCCGGTCGCCGGGCTGCTGCTGCGGGTCTCCTGGCCGCTGCTGCGGACCGCGTACCTGCGCTTCCGGGCCTTCGTCACCGTCGGGTTCATGCCACCCGACGCGCGGGCCGTCCTCGGCCTGGAGTGGACCCCCGCCCAGGAGCGCCGGCTCCGGCGGATGGGCACGGCCCTGCGGATCCTCGTACCGCTGCTGCCCGAGCGGCTGCGCTACCTGCCGCTCGCCCGCGCCGCCCGCGCCGCCCGCGCACGACGGCGCGCCGGCACCCGCTGAAGGGCACCGGCGCGCGCGTCCGCGGGGCGGATCAGTGCGCGTGGAGGTTGTTCGTCGCGGCGATCTTCTTCCAGGACTTCGGCTCCGCGGCGGGCTTGGCCGGGGCCTGCGCGCGGGCGCCCGCGCCCTTGGCGGCCGCGGCCGGCGGGGCGAAGGCGGGCTTGCCCGGGGTGTACAGCCAGGTCTCGAAGAGCTGGGCGAGCGGCTTGCCCGAGATCTTCTCCGCGTACCGGACGAAGTCCCCGACCTTGGCGTTCCCGTAGGCGCGCTCGGTCGGCCAGCCCTTGAGGATCTGGAAGAACTTCTCGTCGCCGATCTCGTTGCGCAGCGCCTGGATCGCGATGGCGCCGCGGTCGTACACCGCCCCGTGGAACTGGTTCTCCGCACCCGGGTCACCCGGCTTGACCTGCCAGAACGGGTCCTCGGCCGGACGGGAGGCGTACGTCCAGTCGGCGAGCTCCTGTGCGGTGCCCTCGCCCTCCTTCTCCGACCACAGCCACTGGCTGTAGCGGGCGAAGCCCTCGTTGACCCAGATGTCCTTCCAGTTGTCGACCGACACGCTGTCGCCGTACCACTGGTGGGCCAGCTCGTGCACGACCACCGAGACGTTCGCCCCGTTGGCGAACTGGCGCGGGCTGTAGAACGGCCGCGTCTGCGTCTCCAGCGCGAAACCGGAGGGCACGTTCGGGACGTAGCCGCCGAGCGCGTTGAACGGGTACGGGCCGAAGACCCCCTCCAGCCACTCCGCGACCTCGGTGGTCCGCTCCACGCTCGCGCGCGCCGCGCCCGCGTTGTCGCCGAGGTCCTTGCTGTAGGCGTTCAGGACGGGCAGACCGCTCGCGGTCTTGTCGGTGGTGATGTCGAACTTGCCGACCGCGAGGGTGGCCAGGTAGGTGGCCTGCGGCTTGTTGGAGCGCCAGTTGTAGCGGGTCCAGCCCAGCCTGGAACTCTGCGACTGGAGCACGCCGTTGCTGATGGCCTGGGTGCCGTCCGGGACGTTGACCGACACGTCGAAGGTGGCCTTGTCCAGCGGGTGGTCGTTGCTCGGGAACCACCAGGCCGCCGAGTCGGGCTCCTGCGCCGCGATGCCGCCGTCCGGGGTGCGCTGCCAGGCGGACCAGCCGTCGACCTTGTACTCCGAGGGCTTGCCGGAGTACTTGACGACGACGGAGGCCTCCTTGCCCTTCTGCAGCGGCTGGGCCGGGGTGACCTCCAGCTCCTGGGTCCCGGAGGTGGCGAACTTCGCCTTGACGCCGTTGACGCGGATCTCGCTGACCTTGAGGCCGAAGTCGAGGTTGAAGCGGGACAGGTCCTGCTTGGCGGTGGCCAGGAGGGTGGCCGTGCCCTCCAGGAGATCGGTCTTGGGCTGGTACTGCAGGCGCAGGTCGTAGTGGGAGACGTCGTACCCGCCGTTCCCGCTGGCCGGGTAGTAGGGGTCGCCGATACCCGGGGCGCCCGGACCGGCGCCGGCCGCCGACGCCGGGATCACCAGCAGCAGGGAGGCGGCGAGCACGCTCGGGGCGATGACTTTGCGGCGCACGAAGAGCTCCAAGGGGTAGGGGAGGCAGATCGGTTCGGGTCTGGTCGTCCGACCGTATTCACCCCTGGCCGCTCAGGTCATGTCCATGGCCCCTGCTGTCACACGATCGCCATCCGGCCGCAAGGAAGCCGCGGCCGGTGGCCCGGCCGGACGGGCACCGGTACATCGAAATCCGGACACGCTGGGGCCTCCGCCGCACGGGTGACGGGAGCTCGTCGAACGGTCCGGCGCGGCCCCGGTGGTGCGGGCCGGCGCGGAGGCGCGCGCACCAGGCCGCCCCGGCCGGCGGAGGTGGCCCGGGGGTGGCCCGGGGGCGACTTCCGGTCGGCCGGCCGCTCCTGTCGCACCGTCACCGGCCGGGAACATATTGGCCGGATTTCGGCAGTCGACCCCTGTCGTGAGCGAACCGGTTCCCGGCGCGCTCCCGGCACGGCGGGCCGGGCTGCCGGCAGACCCGGCGTCAGGTGGACCCACCCCGCCGCCCGCCCGGTGCTGCCGGACCGGCCCCCGCGGACTGCGCGCCGGCCGGCGGCCGAGCATCGCCGACGCAGGCGTACGCGGGTACCCGACCCCTGGGCGGTGCCCGACGCCCCCCGGCGGGTACCCGACCTCCGGGCGGTGCCTGGACCCTGGGTGGTGCCCGGACCCCGGGCCGTGCCGGGGCGGTGCCCGCCCACCCGGGGCGCCCGGGCGGGTCCGGATGGTGCCCGGGCGGGGGCCCGGAGCCCGGGCGGGGCCCGAGCTCCGGGTGGTGCCCGGACCCCGGGCCGTGCCGGGGCGGTGCCCGCCCACCCGGGGCGCCCGGGCGGTGCCCGGACCCCGGGC
>NZ_JBFRER010000082.1:0-32497 GCF_052114405.1 Streptomyces sp. M-16
TCCGCGAACAGCTGCGAACGCAGCACGACCACCCTGGCGCCGTCCTCCAGCGACAGCGCGCCCGAGACGACGGCGGCCGCGATCTCACCCTGCGAGTGACCGACCACCGCGTCCGGCACCACACCCGCCGCACGCCACAGCTCGGCCAGCGACACCATCACCGTGAACAGGACCGGCTGGAGCACCTCGATACGGGTCAGGTCCCCGTCCCCGCGCAGCACCCCCTCCACCGACCAGTCGACGTGCGCCTCCACAGCCCCCGCGACCTCGGCGAACCGGGCCGCGAACACCGGCGAGGAATCCAGCAGTTCCACCGCCATCCCCGCCCACTGCGACCCCTGACCGGGGAAGACGAACACCGTCTTGCCGCCCGCGTCCGCGACACCGGACACGAGGGGGGCCTCCAGGCCCGCCAGCAGCTCCTGGCGCGAGGTGCCCAGGACGGCCGCCCGGTGGGGGAAGACGGAGCGGTGGCCGGCGAGGGCGGCCGCCACGGCGGTGTCGGGGGTGTCGGGGTGCGCGGCGGCGTGGGCGCGCAGCCGCTGCGCCTGCTCGCGCAGGGCGCCCTCGGTCTTGGCCGACAGCAGCCATGCCACCGGTCCGGCGGCGGCGGGGGTCTCCGTGTCCGGCTCGGGCGTCGCCGGGGCCTCTTCGAGGATGAGGTGGGCGTTGGTGCCGCTGATGCCGAAGGAGGAGACGCCCGCGCGGCGCGGGTGGCCCGTCTCCCCGGCGGCGGGCCACGGGCGGGCCTCGGTGAGCAGTTCGACGGAGCCGGCGGACCAGTCGATGTGCGGGGACCGCTCCTCGGCGTGCAGGGTCTTGGGCAGGATGCCGTGGCGCAGGGCCAGGATCATCTTGATGACGCCCGCGACACCGGCGGCCTGCTGGGTGTGGCCGGTGTTGGACTTGAGGGAGCCGAGCCACAGCGGCCGGTCCTCGGGGCGGCCCTGGCCGTAGGTGGCGAGCAGGGCGTGCGCCTCGATGGGGTCGCCGAGCTTCGTGCCGGTGCCGTGGGCCTCGACGGCGTCGACGGTGTCGGCGGTGACGCCCGCGTTGGCCAGGGCCTGGCGGATGACGCGCTGCTGGGAGGGGCCGTTGGGGGCGGTGAGGCCGTTGCTGGCGCCGTCCTGGTTGGTGGCGGAGCCGCGGATGACGGCGAGGACCTGGTGGCCGTTGCGGCGGGCGTCGGAGAGCTTCTCCAGCAGCAGGACGCCGGCGCCCTCGGCCCAGCCGGTGCCGTCGGCGTCGGCGGAGAAGGACTTGCAGCGGCCGTCGGCGGACAGGGCGCGCTGGCGGGTGAGTTCGACGAAGAGGCCGGGGGTGGGCATGACGGTGACGCCGCCCGCGACGGCGAGGGTGCACTCGCCCTGCCGCAGGGACTGCGCGGCCAGGTGCAGGGCGACCAGGGAGGAGGAGCAGGCGGTGTCGACGGTGACGGCGGGGCCTTCGAGGCCGAGGGTGTAGGCGATGCGGCCGGAGGCGACGCTGGGCGTGCTGCCGGTCATCAGGTAGCCCTCGGTGGACTCGGTGCCCTCGTGCAGGCGCGGCCCGTAGTCCTGGAAGGTGGCGCCGATGAACACGCCGGTGTCCGTGCCCTTGAGGGCGAGCGGGTCGAAGCCGGCCCGCTCCAGGGCCTCCCAGGAGGTCTCCAGCAGCAGGCGCTGCTGCGGGTCCATGGCGGCGGCCTCGCGCGGGGAGATGCCGAAGAAGGCGGGGTCGAAGAGGGTGGCGCCGTCGAGGAAACCGCCCGCGCGCACGTAGTGCGTGCCCGGCCGGCCCTCGGGGTCGTACAGGCCTTCCAGGTCCCAGCCGCGGTCGGTGGGGAAGGGGCCGGTGACGTCGCGGCCCGCGGCGAGGACCTCCCACAGGGCCTCGGGCGAGTCGGTGCCGCCGGGGAAGCGGCAGGCCATGGCGACGACGGCGATCGGTTCGTCGGCCGGTCCGCCGGTGTGGCGGGCGGTCGCGGCCGGTCCGGCCGGGTCGCCGAGGGCGCGGTCGGCGAGGTTGCGGGCGAGGGCGAGGGGGGTGGGGTAGTCGAACAGCAGGCTGCTGGGCAGGGCCAGTCCGGTGGTGCGGGTGAGGCCGTCGCGCAGTTCGACGGCGGTCCAGGAGTCGAAGCCGAGCTCGTGGAAGGTCTCGCGCAGGTCGATGTCGCCGGGTTCGTCGTGGCGCAGGACGGCCGCGATGTCCGCGCGGAGCAGGTCGAGCACGGCCTGCTCGCGGTCGGCGGCGGGCAGTGCGGTGAGCCGGGCGCGCAGGGCGCCGGCGCGGGAGCCGGTCTCCTCGTCCCCGTCCTCGTCCTCGTGGTCGGCGGCGGCGCGCTCCGGGGCCGGGGCGATCGCCGGGTCGGTGGCGGGCTCCGCGGCCGGGGCCGCCTCGATCCAGTGCCGGCGGCGCTGGAAGGCGTAGGTCGGCAGGTCCAGGCGGGGTGCCGGGCCGGACGTGCCGAGGAGCTCCTCCCAGTCGAGCCCGTCGGCGGCGCCCAGGGTGTGCAGCCGGGCGAGGGCGGTGGTGAGCGACTCCGGCTCGGGCTGCCTGCCGGTACGGACGACGGGCACGAAGGCGGCGTCCTCGCCGGCGCAGTCGCGTCCGGCGGAGGACAGGGCGCCGTCGGGGCCGAGTTCGACGTACGTGGTGACGCCGGCGGTGTCGAGGGCGCGGATGCCGTCGGCGAAGCGGACGGCCTCGCGGACGTGGCGCACCCAGTAGTCGGCGGTGCCGATCTCCGCGTCGGTGACGATCCGTCCGGTCAGGTTGGAGACGACGGGGACACGGGCCGGGCCGTAGGTGATCGAGGCGGCGACGGCGGCGAAGGCGTCGAGCATGCCGTCCATGTGCGGGGAGTGGAAGGCGTGGCTGACCCGCAGCCGCTTGGTCTTGCGGCCCAGCGCGGCGAAGTGCGCGGTGAGGGCGTCGACGGCGTCCTCGTCCCCGGAGACCACGACGGAGCGGGGGCCGTTGACGGCCGCCACGCACACCCGGTCGGTGCGCCCGGCGAGCAGCGGCGTCACCTCGGACTCGTCGGCCTGGAGGGCGGCCATCGCGCCGCCCTCGGGGAGGGCTTCCATGAGGCGTCCGCGGGCGGCGACGAGCGCGGCCGCGTCGGGCAGCGAGAGGATCCCGGCGACGTGCGCGGCGGCGAGTTCGCCGATGGAGTGGCCGACGACGAAGTCGGGGCGGACGCCGAGGTGGCCGAGGAGCCGGTGGAGGGCGACCTCGAAGGCGAACAGGGCGGGCTGGGTCCAGGCGGTGCGGTCGAGGAGGGCGGCTCCGTCGGTGCCCGGGGCGGCGAAGGCGACCTCGCGCAGCGGGCGGGGCAGGTGGGCGTCGACGGCGGCGCACACCTCGTCGAAGGCGGCGGCGAACACGGGGTGCGCGGCGTGCAGTTCGCGTCCCATGCCGGGGCGCTGGCTGCCCTGTCCGGAGAAGAGGAACGCGGTGCGGCCGGATGCGGCCCGGCCGCGGACCAGGTGGGGGGAGCCGGTTCCGGTGGCGAGCGCGTCGAGTCCGGCGGTGAGGCCCGCGAGGTCCTCGGCGAGGACGACGGCCCGGTCCTCGTGGGCGGTGCGGGTGGCGGCGAGGGCGTGGGCGAGGTCCGCGGGCGTGCCGGTGTGGCCGGCGGCGTACGCGCCGAGCCGGGCGGCCTGGGCGCGCAGGGCCGGCTCGCCGCGGCCGGAGAGCGGGAAGAGCAGGGTGCGGCCGGGCCCGGTGTCCGCGGCGGGGGCGGGAGGGGCGGCGGGGGAGGCCGCCGGGGCCTCGCCGAGGACGACGTGGCAGTTGGCGCCGCCGAGGCCGAAGGAGCTGACGCCCGCGACGAGGGGGCGGGTGGGGTGCGGCCAGGGTCCGGCCCCGGTCTGCACCCGCAGTCGCAGGGCGTCGAGGTCGATGGCGGGGTGGGGGGTGCGGTGGTGGAGGCTGGCGGGCAGTTCGCGGTGGCCGATGGCGAGGGCCGCCTTGATGAGGCCGGCGATGCCCGCGGCGGCTTCGAGGTGGCCGATGTTGGTCTTGGCGGAGCCGACGGGGAGCGGGTCGCCCGCGTCCCGGGCGGTGCCCAGCGCGGTGCCGAGCGCGGCGGCCTCGATCGGGTCGCCGACCGGGGTGCCGGTGCCGTGCAGTTCGACGTACTGGACCTCGGCGGGGTCGGTGCCCGCGGCCTCCAGGGCCCGGCGGACGACCTCGGCCTGGGCGGTGGGGCTGGGCACGGTGAGCCCGTCGGTGGCCCCGTCGTGGTTGACGGCGCTGCCGAGGAGCACGCAGTGGACGCGGTCGCCGTCGGCGAGGGCCCGGTCGAGGGGCTTGAGCAGGACGAGTCCGCCGCCCTCGCCGCGGACGAACCCGTTGGCGCGCTCGTCGAAGGTGTGGCAGCGGCCGTCGGGCGACAGGGCCCCGAATCCGGCGGTGATCTCGGAACTCGCGGGCGTGACGCGGAGGTTGACGCCGCCGGCCATGGCCAGGTCGGCCTCCCCGCTGAGCAGGGCCTGGCAGGCCAGGTGCACGGCGACGAGGGAGGAGGACTGGGCGGTGTCGACGGTCAGGCTGGGCCCGTGCAGGCCGAGCGTGTACGAGACCCGGTTGGCGATGACGCCCCGGTTGAGCCCGGTGAAGGTGTGCGCTCCGGCGCCGGCGCCGCCGGAGCGGCGCACGAGATCGGCGTAGTCGTCCCAGATCGCGCCGACGAAGACGCCGGTGCCGCTGTTCTTGACGGTGCCCGGCAGGATGCCGGCGTCCTCCAGGGCCTCCCAGGCGAGTTCGAGGACGAGGCGCTGCTGCGGGTCCATGGCCGCGGCCTCGCGCGGGGAGATCCCGAAGAACCGGGCGTCGAAGGTGTCGACGCGGTCGAGGTAGCCGCCGCGGGCGGCGGCCGGACCGGCCCCTGCCGCGACGACGTCGCGGCGCGCTTCGGGCGCGTCGGTGACGGCGTCCGTACCGCCCTGCAGCAGCCGCCAGTACGCGGCGGGTCCGTCGGCCTGCGGGAACCGGCAGGAGATGCCGATGACCGCGATCGGCCCGGTGGTACGGCCCGGTGTACCGGACTCCTCCGGAGCCGCCGTCGTCTGCCGTACCGAATTCACCGGGTCAGCCACGATCTCCCCCTTCGCCTGTTTGCCTGATGTGTCTTCAGGGCTCCGCCGGGCGCGCGGGCGGACCGAGGACCGGGGGAATTCCATGCAGACCGTCGAGACGCTGACGTCCAGCTCTAAAGGTCGGCTAAAAACATCTCCCGGTCATCGGCGTGCCGGGCCACTAGGGGCGGCTAGGGGGCGGAGCAAGGGTTACCGCCCGCAACGGGCTCCGAGAACCATTGCTGAATGTCCCATTCGAGCACCCCGCGGTGAATGCGTTCCCCGTACTTCTCGCAGTTCTCGCACTTCCCGCACTCTCTGCCACCTCCACGGTGAGGAGCCGGTCATGACAGCAGCAATAGGAATTCTGGGAACCGGGTCTTATCTGCCTGCCGACACGGTCTCCAATCGGCTCGTCGCGCAGCGGGCGGGGGTCACCGAGGACTGGATCTGGCGGAAGACGGGCATCCGGGAGCGCCGGTACGCGGCCGAGTCCGAGGCCACCTCCGACCTGGCGGTCGAGGCGGCGCGGGCCGCGCTGGACGCGGCGGGGATCTCGGCGGCCGACCTGTCGTGCATCGTGGTGGCGACGTCCACGCCGGATTCCCCGCAGCCGGCCACGGCCTGTCTGGTCCAGCACCGGATCGGCGCGGTGAACGCGGCCGCCTTCGACCTCAACTCGGTGTGCAGCGGGTTCGTGTTCGCTCTGGTGACGGCGGCCCGGCTGCTGCCGGAGCAGGACGGCTCGGTCCGCGGTCACGCCCTGGTCATCGGCGCCGACGTGTACTCGCGGATCATCGACCGCGAGGACCGGCGCACGGCCGTCCTGTTCGGTGACGGCGCGGGCGCCGTGGTGCTGGGCCAGGTGCGGTCCGGCTACGGGGTCCTCGGCTCGCACCTGGCGAGCCGCGGCGACCAGGCCGAGCTGATCCACGTCGAGGCCGGCGGCAGCCGGCTGCCCGCCTCGGAGAAGACGGTCGCCGGGGGACTGCACCACTTCAGGATGAACGGGCGCGGGGTGCGCGACTTCGTGGCCGCCGAACTGCCGCGCGCGGTCGGCGAGGTGCTGGACCGGCACGGTCTGGAGCCGTCCGAGGTCGACCACTTCGTCCCGCACCAGGCCAACGGCGTGATGCTGGGCGAGACCGTGCCCCGGCTGGGCCTGCCCCGCGCCCGTACGCACCTCACCGTGGCCGAGCACGGAAACACCAGCGCCGCCTCCATTCCCCTCGCCCTCGACGAGGCGCACCGGTCCGGGGCGTTCCGGGACCGGGACGTCCTGCTGCTCGCCGGTTTCGGCGGCGGCATGTCCCTGGGCACGGTTCTCGTCCGCTGGGACGAGGAGGCGGCTCCCGCCCCCCGAAAGGACTCAGCAGCATGACGGCAGCATCCGCGGCACCCCTTCCCGGTCCCCTGCCCTTCTCCGCGGTCGCGGTGATCGGCCTCGGTACGGTCGGCTCCGCGCTGGCCCGTTCGCTCGCCTCGGCGGGAGCCCGTGTGGTGGCCGTGGAGGCGGACGGCGACGCCGTGGCCGGCGGCCGGGAGCGCACCGAGCGGGGGCTGGAGGATCCGGCGGCCCGGGCCCGGATCACGTACACGGCCGACCTGGCGGCCATCACGGGCAGCGAGCTGGTGGTGGAGGCGGTGCCGGAGGACTTCGCGCTGAAGACGGAGGTGCTGCGGCGGGCCGACGGACTGTGCGGTCCGCGGGCGGTGTTCGCGACGACGACCTCGCTGTCGGTCACCCGGGTGGCGGCGGCCTGCGGGCGGCTGCCGCGCACGGTCGGCCTGCACCCGGTGGGCCACGCGCCGGACGGCGGTGTGGTGGAGGTGGTGACCACGCCGCTGACCGATCCGTCGGTGGGGCGGTCCGCCGGCGAGCTGGTGGCCGCGCTGGGCCGGACGGCCGTGGCCTCCAGCGACCAGCCGGGTTTCACGGGCGGCGGGCTGCTGATGGCGTACCTGAACGGCGCCGTCGCGATGTACGAGCGCCGTTACGCGTCGCGCGACGACATCGACGCGGCGATGATGCTGGGCTGCGGGCTGCCGCTGGGGCCGCTGGCCCACCTGGACCTGATCGGTCTGGACACGGCGCGCGACACCCTGCGCGGGCTGTACGAGCAGACGGGGCAGGCGCAGTTCCTGCCGCCGCCGCTGCTGGACCACATGGTGACGGCGGGGCTGCTGGGCGCGAAGGCGGGCCGCGGGTTCCACACCTGGCCCGAGGGGCCGTCGGGGCCGCGGGCCGCCGTGGCCGCGGCGGGCGCCGCGGGTGGCGGCGGGCGGCCTTCGCGGCCGGTGCGCAGTGTCGGGGTGATCGGTTCCGGGACGATGGCGTCGGGCATCGCCGAGGTGTTCGCCCGGTCCGGGTACGACACGCGGCTGGTGGCCCGTACGGACGTGCGTGCGAAGGCGGCGCTGGACAAGGTGGCGGGCTCCGTGGAGCGCGGGGTCAAGCGCGGCCGGATCAGCGCCGAGGACGGCCGGGCCGCGCTGGAGCGGCTGGTTCCGGCGGATTCGCTGGAGGCAGTGGCCGACTGCGACCTGGTGGTGGAGGCGGTCGCGGAGGAACTCCCCGTCAAGCGGGAGATCTTCCGGGGGCTGGACGCGGTGTGCCGTCCGGGTGCGGTGCTGACGACGACGACGTCGAGCCTGCCGGTGGTGGAGTGCGCGGCGGTGACCTCGCGCCCCGAGGACGTGCTCGGCATGCACTTCTTCAACCCGGCTCCGGTGATGCGGCTGGTGGAGGTGGTCGGCACGGTGCTGACGGCCGAGGACGCGCTGGGCACGGTCCACGAGGTGTGCGGGCGGCTGGGCAAGCATCCGGTCGGCATCGACGACCGGGCCGGGTTCATCGTCAACGCCCTGCTGTTCCCGTACCTCAACAGCGCGGTGCGGCTGCTGGAGGAGCGCCGGGCCGCCGCCGGGGAGATCGACGCGGTGATGACGCAGGGCTGCGGCTACCCGATGGGCCCGCTGACGCTGCTGGACACGATCGGCCTGGACGTGTCGCTGCAGATCCAGAACAGTCTGCACGCCTCGTTCCGGGAGCCGTCGCTGGTGCCGGCCCGGCACCTGGAGCACCTGGTCGACGCGGGTTTCCTGGGCCGCAAGAGCGGCCGGGGCTTCCACACGTACTAGGGGGTGGGCGGGCGGGGCGTCGGCGCCCCGCCCGCGGCACCGCCGCTCGGCACCGTCCCTCGGCACCGCCCCTTGACCATTTATGTAAGTTCACAAATTTCTGAATGTTCGGTAGAGTCATATACATGCAGCCCGACATGAACGCCGGCACCCTTCCGCTCTCCTGGTGGATCCTGGCCCTCGCACTGGCCGCGGTGTTCGGCGATTCGCTCCTGCCGGTCCTGCCCAGCGGCACCCTCGTGGTGGCCGCGGCCGCCTGGACCGCGCAGCACCACATCCCCCCGGTGCTGCCGGTCCTGGCGGTGGCCGCCGCGTCCTTCCTCGGCGACCTGGCCCTGGTCCTGCTGGCCCGGCGCGGATCCTCCTGGCTGCACACCCGCCTCGACCGGCACCCCGCCTGGCGGCAGGCGACGACCCGGCTCCAGGGCGGCCTGGCCCGGCACGCCGGCCGGGTCGCCCTGGCCGCGCGCTTCGTCCCCGCCGGGCGGACCGTGCTGGACATCGCCCTCGGCACCTCACCCGCACTGCGGCCGCGCCAGATGGGCTGGTCGGCGCTGGCCGGACTGCTGTGGGCGGCCTACCTGGTGACGCTCGGACACCTCGGCAACCGGTGGTTCGACACGGCCTGGCTGGGCCTGGCCGTGTCGGTCGGCGCGACGGTGGCCGTCAGCGCCCTCGCCACCCGGATGATCACTCGCCCCGGTGCGCCCGCCAGCGGTCCATCAGCGAGTCCAGTTCCAGCTTCACGAAGCTGAAGAAGTCGGCCGTCTCCTCGGCCCGCAGGCCCGCCGGCGTACCGGGGCCCAGCGCCTCGACCCCCTGTTTGAGGGTGGCCGCCCAGCGGTTGAGCATCTGGTCCCGGCTGGTGACCGCCTCGTACCAGAGGTCCGCGTGGACGCGGTAGATCTCCCGGCGTTCGCCCGGCGCCCGCTCCCGGCTGACCATGTGCACCTGGGCGAGGTAGCGGACGGCCCCCGACACCGCCGCGGGGCTGACCTTCAACCGCTCCGAGAGCTCCGCGGCACTCAGCGCGCCCGCGTCCTCGGCGAGCAGGCACGCGAAGACCCGGGAGGGCATCCGGGGGACTCCGGCGGCCACCAGGTCGGCGGCGAACCGCTCGACGAAGGCCGACACCTCCTCGTTGTAGCCCCGCTGCTCGCTGTCGCTGGCGCCGGCACTCGCGTCCACACCGTCTCCCCGTGATCGACCGTCAGGCGATACCTTCCACTAGCTTCACGATATTCTGAAACTAAGGTATCTTCCGAAATATGATGATGGCAATCGAGATTGCCGGACTGCACAAGTCGTTCGGCCGCACCCACGCGCTGAAGGGCCTCGACCTGAGCGTCGAGAAGGGCGAGGTGCACGGCTTCCTCGGTCCCAACGGCGCCGGGAAGTCCACCACCCTGCGGATCCTCCTCGGCCTGATCCGCGCCGACCGCGGCCGCGTGCGGCTGCTGGACGGCGACCCCTGGCGCGACGCGGTCGCGCTGCACCACCGGATCGCTTACGTACCCGGCGACGTGAACCTGTGGCGCAACCTCTCCGGCGGCGAAGCCCTCGGCTTCCTCTCCGGGCTGCGCGGCGCCACCGACCCGCGGGCCGCCAAGGAGTTGACGGACCGCTTCGAGCTCGACCCGGGCAAGAAGGGCCGCGCGTACTCCAAGGGCAACCGGCAGAAGGTCGCCCTGGTCGCCGCCTTCGCCTCCGACGCCGAACTGCTCGTCTTCGACGAGCCCACCTCCGGCCTGGACCCACTGGCGGAGGAGGTCTTCCAGAGCTGCGTCGGCGAGGCCGCCGACGAGGGCCGTACGGTCCTGCTGTCCAGCCACATCCTCACCGAGGTCGAGGCGCTGTGCGACCGCGTCAGCATCGTCCGCGACGGGCGCACGGTGGAGACGGGCTCGCTCAGCCGGATGCGGCACCTGTCCCGCACGTCCGTGACGGCCGAACTCGCCGCCCCCGCCGAGGGCCTGGACGAGCTGCCCGGGGTCCACGGCCTGGAGGTCCGGGGGACGAAGGTCACCGCCCAGGTCGACGCCGAGCACCTCGGCACGTTCCTGCGGGTGCTCTCCGAGACGGGCGTGCGCAGCCTCGTCAGCCGGCCCCCGACGCTTGAGGAGCTGTTCCTGCGGCACTACCGCCCCGCGGCCGGACCCGAGCCGGCCGGGCACGGCGAGCCGGCCGGGTCCGCCGGGGCCCCGGGGGCGCGCTGAGGGCCGCACGGGCCGCACCTCACCCCTCCCCCGACAGCAGCAGCCGCTTCTGGGTCTTGCCCATGGCGTTGCGCGGCAGCGCGGCGACGAACCGCACCTCGCGCGGCCGCTTGTGCACCGACAGGCGCGTGGCGACGAAGTCGGTGAGCTCGGCCCCGGTCACCCCGGAGGCCACGACGAACGCGACCACGCGCTGGCCCAGATCGGCGTCCGCCACCCCGACCACGGCCGCCTCGCGCACCTGCGGGTGGTCCAGGAGGGCGTTCTCGATCTCGCCCGCCCCCATCCGGTACCCACCCGACTTGATCATGTCGACGGAGGCCCGGCCCACGATGCGGTGGGTGCCGTCCGCGTCGATCGCGGCGATGTCGCCCGTGCGGAACCAGCCGTCCTCGGTGTACGAGGCCGCCGTGGCCTCGGGACGCCCCAGGTAGCCGGAGAACAACGTGGGGGCGGTCAGCTGGAGTTCACCGATCTCCTCCCCCTCTCCGGCCGCGATCCGCGTGCGGACCCCGGGCAGCGGGGTCCCCACCGCGCCCGGCCGCAGCGGGCCGTCCGCCCGGCCGCTCACCGTGATCAGGGTCTCCGTCATCCCGTACCGCTCGACCGGCCGGCGTCCTGTCAGCTCCTCCAGGCCGCGGAAGACCCGCTCCGGCAGCGGGGCGCTGCCCGAGACCAGCAGCCGCGCGGAGCGCAGCGCGCGGGCCCGCTCCGGGTCCCCGACGACGCGGGACCACACCGTGGGCACCCCGAAGTAGAGGCTGCCGCCCGCCTCGGCGTACGCGGCCGGGGTGGGCCGGCCGGTGTGCACGAGGCGGCTGCCGGTGCGCAGCGCGCCGARGACGCCGAGGATCAACCCGTGCACGTGGAACAGCGGCAGCCCGTGGACCAGGGTGTCCTCGGCGCTCCACTGCCAGGCCTCGGCGAGGGCGTCCAGTCCGGCGGCGATGGCGGCGCCGTCGAGCACGACCCCCTTGGGCGCGCCGGTGGTCCCCGAGGTGTAGAGGACCATCGCGGGGGCGTCGGCCGCCGGTGCGGGGCCGCTCCAGGCGGCCCGGCGGGCGAAGTCGGCCGTGACGGGGGTGGCGCCCGAGTCGCGCAGGATGTGCTCGCGTTCGGCGACGCCCGCGTCGGGCGGTACGGGGACGACGGGCACCCCGGCCAGCAGGCAGCCGGCCACGGCGGCGACGGTCTCCAGGGAGGCCGTGGCCTCGACCGCGACGGCGGGGGCGCCGGCCACGTCGGCGGCCACCGCCCCGGCCGCGCCCAGCAGTTCCTCGTACGAGGCGGTCCGGCCGGCGACGGTGACCGCGTCGGCGCGGTCCCCGTACACCCCTTCCAGCGCCGTGAGCACGGGCATCTCTCCTTACGTCGGTACGTGTGACGCGTCGCGCGCGTCGGTCGGTCCTCGGGCGGTCCGCAGGGGGCCCGTCGGCGGGGCGGGACGGTGGCAGGGGGTCGGCGGGGCGGTGGCGGGGCGGCTCAGCCCGCGGCGCGCAGCCGCCACACCCCGGGCCGGGTCTCCGTCCAGTCCGGCAGCGGCAGGCCGCCCCGCACCTGGCGCAGCCACCGGACGGCGTACGCCTCGCGGCGCCGGTCGCCGAGCTGGGCCGCCAGGGTCAGGCACCGCGCGAAGTGCGGTTCCGCGGCGGCGGGGCCCTCCGTCTCCAGGGCGAGCAGGGCCCGGACCCGCCGGGCCTCGTAGTGGTCGCGGGGGTCCCCGGGCGCCGGGTCGAGGACCCGGCCGATCAGCCGGGCCGCCTCCGTGACGGCCGAGGCGTCCAGGCTCAGTTCGGCCAGGCCCGTCAGGGCGCGGGCGCGCTCGGGCCGGGCGTCGGCCCCGTCGGCGGCCCGCAGCGCGCGCCCGTACAGGCCGCGGGCGGTGTCCGTCCGGCGGCGCTGCCAGGCGAGGTCGCCGAGCGAGCGCAGCAGCCGGGACTGGGCGCCGAGGTCGCCGAGGTGTTCGGCGGCGTCGAGGGCCAGGGTGTGCGCCCGCTCCCAGTCGTCCCAGGCCGCGTGGGCCTCCAGGGGGGCGGTCAGGGCGTCGGCGAGGCGCACCGTGTGCTCCCACAGCCCGGCCGTGTGGGCCCGGCCGAGGGTCGCGACCAGCGCGGTGCGGCGTTCGGCGAACCACTCGGCGGCGTGCGGCAGCGCGTCGGCCTCCTCCGCCTCGGCGGCCAGGGCTCCGGCGAGCCGGGCCACGGCGCGGGCCACCTGGCCGGGGGGCTCCTGCGCGGTGAGGAGCTCGCCCGCCAGGAGCCGCCACAGCACGTGCAGGCGGTAGGCGCCGCGGGGTTCGGCCCGCAGCAGGCGGGCCTCCACGAGGCTCTCCAGCACGGCTTCGGCGTCCGGTTCGGCCAGGCCGAGCAGGGCGGCCGCGTCGGTGGCGGGGAAGGGGCCGGCGGGCAGCAGTGCGAGCAGCCGGAAGGCGCGCCGCACCGGTTCGCCGGCCTCGTCGTAGGCCCCGCGCAGGGCCGCGTCCAGGCCGGGCTGCGCGGAGCGGAGTTCGGCCAGCGGGGCGTGCTCGTAGGCGAGCCGGGCGGCCAGGGAAGCCACGGTCCAGTGCGGGCGGGCCGCCAGCCGGCCCGCGAGGGCCCGTACGGCCGACGGCAGACGGCCGCACGCCTCGACGACGGCGGCGCATGCCCCTTCGGGCCCGTCGTCCTCGCCGTCCCGGCCCGACGCGGCCAGCAGCAGCCGACGGGCCTGCGCCGGGGCGAGGACGTCCAGCAGGTGCACCCGGGAGACCGGGACCGCGGGGGGCCGGCGGGCGGTCAGCAGCGCGGTGCTGCCGGGGGTCGCGGGAAGCAGGGGGGCGGTCGCGGCTCCGCTCGCCGCGTCGTCGAGCACGAACAGCATCCTGCGGCCCAGGGTGAGCCGGTCCAGGGTGCGGCGCAGCCCGTCGAGCTCGCCGGGCAGCGGTCCGGTGACCCCGCAGCGGCGCAGCAGCAGGGTCAGCGCGGCGGCGGGTGCCAGCGGTTCGCCCGCCGCGTCGCGCAGCGCGAGGAACACCCGGCCGTCGGGGAAGAGCCCGTCGGCGCGGTGCGCGGCGGCCAGGGCGAGGGCGGTCTTGCCCGTGCCGGCGGGGCCGGTGAGCGTGACGCAGCCGCCCGCCGGGACGTCGCGCAGGAGCGTCTCCAGCGCGGCCAGCTCCTCGCCGCGTCCGGTGAACAGGGGGTCGGACGGCGGGAGTTCGCCGACCGGTACGCCGGTGGGCGGCAGGGCGGGCTCCGGTTCGACGGCGGACGACGGGGCCGCGGACACGGCGCTCCCGCCCGTGTTCCCGCCTGCGGTCACGGTCGCGGTCGGACGGGGGCCGCCGGACGGGGAGGGTGCGGCGGCCGAGGGGCGCAGCAGGGCGGTGTCGCCGGCGAGGATCCGGCCGTGGAGCTGTTGCAGCGGCGGGCCCGGCTCGATCGCCAGTTCGTCGACGAGGGTGCGCCGCAGCCGGCCGAAGGCCTCCAGCGCGTCGGCCTGCCGGCCGGTGCGGTACAGGGCCACCATCAGGTGGGCGTGGAACTCCTCGCGCATCGGGAGTTCGGTGGCGAGCGCCTGGAGTTCGCCCACGAGGTCGTGGTGGCGGCCCAGTTGCAGGTCGGCCCGGATGCGCTGTTCGAGTGCCGCCGTGCGCAGTTCGCCGAGGCGGATGGCGGTGCTGTCGAGCAGGGGACCGTGGGGGGTGTCGGACAGGAGGGGGCCGCGCCACAGCGCGAGCGCGCGGCGCTGGAGGTCGGCGGCGGCCGGGGCGTCGTGGCGGGCCATGGCGGCGCGGCCCCGGGCGTGCAGGTCCTCGAAGGCGGACAGGTCCAGCCGGTCCGGGTCCAGCCGCATGAGGTAGCCGGGCGGGCGGGTGACCAGGGCTTCGCGGCCCGCGTCGGGGTCGGCGGCGTGCAGGAGCTTGCGCAGCTGCGAGATGTAGACCTGGAGCGTGGTCGTCGCGGTGCGCGGCGGGTCCTCGCCCCACAGTTCGTCGATGAGGCTGCCGACGGACACGATCTCGTCGGCCCGTACCAGAAGCGTCGCGAGGACCACGCGGATCTTCGCCGCACGGGGCGTCACCCGGCGCGCGTCCGGGCCGGCCGCGTCCACTTCCAGTGGCCCCAACACCCGAAATCGCATGCAGCCCCCGTTCCTCGGTACTCCGGTGGCACGGGTGGCGGCAGACTCCCCCAGCTGCCCGGCCCTCGCCACCCTAGGGCGGGCCCCACCCCCGGCTTCGGACAGCGGAACCCCTGATCCGGGGCCGCGCACCCTGGCCCGGGACCCGCAAGCCATGCTTTAGGCGGTGCGCGGAGCATGCCGAGGCGTTGGCGGCAGGGGCGCCGGGCGTTCGGCAGTTGCCCCGGATGCGCCAGAAGGGGGCTGACGTTGACTGGATTCGCTACGTTCACCGAAGTGCTCCGCGGCCGGGCCGCGGAACTCGGCGAGCGCGACGCTCACGTGTTCCTCGGTGACGCCCCGGGCGCCGCCGCCGAGCACCTCACGTACGGGCAGCTGGACCGCGCGGCCCGGGCCATCGCGGTGCGGCTGCGCGAACACGGGGCCCTGGGGCAGCCGGTGCTGCTGCTGTACCCGCCGGGTCCGGGGTTCCTGAAGGCGTTCGCCGCCTGTCTGTACGCCGGTGCCGTCGCCGTTCCGGCCCCGCTGCCCGGCGACCGGGGCGAGCGGCTGCAGCGCGTGTCGGGGATCATCCGCGACACCGGGGCGCGGCTGGTGCTGACCGACTCCGCGCACGCCCCCGACGTGTCGCTGTGGCTCGCCATGGCGGGCCGGGGCGAGACGGTGTGCCTGGCCACCGACGTGGAGGAGGGGCTGGACGCCGACGCCTGGCAGCCGCCGCCCACCGGTCCGGACGACCTGGCGTTCCTCCAGTACACCTCGGGGTCGACGTCCCGGCCGCGCGGGGTGATGGTCAGTCACCGCAACCTCCTCGCCAACATGGAGGCCATGCGGGGGCTCCTGCGCTCCACGGCCGACGACGTGTTCGGCAGCTGGCTGCCGCACTACCACGACATGGGGCTCATCTGCCATCTGCTGCACCCGCTGTGGCTGGGCACCTCGTCGGTACAGATGTCGCCCACCGCGTTCGTCAAGCGGCCGGTGCGCTGGCTGCGTTCGATCGGCGAGTACGGGGTGACCGTCGGCGGCGGCCCCAACTTCTGCTACGACCTGTGCCTGCGCCGGATCACCGACGAGCAGCTCGCGGACCTCGACCTGAGCAGCTGGCGGCTGGCGATCAACGGCGCCGAACCGGTGCGCCACCAGACGCTGGAGGCCTTCGCCGAACGCTTCGCCGCGGCCGGTTTCCGCCGCGGGAGCCTCTACCCGGCGTACGGGCTCGCCGAGGCCACGCTCGTGGTGTCGGGCGGCACGCCCGGCCGCGGGCCGCGCACGCTGACCGTCGACGCGGCCGGCCTCGAATACGACGAGCTGCGCCCGCCGCGCCCGGGACGGCCGGTGCGGACCCTGGTCGGCAGCGGCTCCGTACGCGGCTTCGCGGTGCGGATCGTGGAGCCGGTGATCGGCGAGGAGGTGCCCGAGGGACGGGTCGGGGAGATCTGGGTGCGCGGCGACAGCGTCGCCCAGGGCTACTGGCGCCGTCCCACCGACACCGCCCGTACCTTCCACGCCATGGTGGACGACGGGGAGAGCGGCTTCCTGCGCACCGGCGACCTCGGGGTGATCGACGGGGACGAGCTGTACGTCACCGGCCGCCTCAAGGAAATGATCATCCTCAACGGCCGCAACATCTACCCGCAGGACGTCGAGTGGGCGGTGCGCGAGGGGGAGCCGGCCCTCGGGGCGGGACAGGGGGCCGTGTTCACCGTCGACGCGGACCGCGAGCAGCTCGTCGTCGTCCACGAGGTGCGTCCGGAGAACGCGGACTGGGAGACGCTGCGCGCCCTCGCCCGGCGCATCCAGGTCCTCATCGGCCAGGACTTCGACGTGCCCGCGGCCAACGTGCTCCTGGTGCGGCCCGGCACCCTGCGCCGCACCACCAGCGGCAAGATCCAGCGGACCCTGATCCGCAAGCTGTTCCTGGAGGGCGAGGTCAGCGGCGTCTACGAGGTCCTCGACCCGGCCGTGCGCGCCCTGGTCCGGCCGCGCGACACGCTGCTCGGCAACGACCTGCTGCGGCCGGCCGGCCGCGCCGGCACCCGGTCCGCCATGCAGGAGACGGCGTGGTGAGCGCTCTCGCCGTCGCCGCCGGACCGGCCCCCCGGGCGCCGGTGCGGCGGCCCGCGCCGTCCCCGGAGTCGACGAGCGGCCGGGTCCGGGCCGCCGCGCTGGAGGCCCTGCTCGGCGACCCCGGCGCGCCCGGCAACCCGGCCGGGCACCACGCCCTGCTGGCCTCCGACCAGGCGGCCGCGCTGTCCCCGGAGGCGGAGGGGCTGCTCGACGACTTCGGCATGCACCGCGAGTTCGTCCCCCGCGAGCTCGGTGGCCGCTTCGACTCGCCCGAGGGCCTGCTGCGGGTGATGCGGCCGGTGTTCCGGCGGGACGTGTCCCTCGGCATGGGCTACGGGATGACGACCTTCATGGCCGCCTCCGACGTGTGGATGCGCGGCAGCCGGGAACAGCGGTCGTGGCTGGGCGGTCTGCTGCTGGGCGGGTCGAAGGCGGCCATCGCCCAGCACGAGACCGCGCACACCAACGACTTCGTGCGCAACCAGATCTCCGCGGAGCCCGTGCCCGGCGGCGGGCTGTCGGTCACCGGGGCCAAGCCGGTGGTCAACAACCTGCACCGGGCCGACGCCCTGGTGCTGTTCTGCCGCACCGGCGGGCACTTCCCCGGGGGGACGCAGAGCGCCCTGCTGCTGGACCCGCGCACCCTGCCCGCCGACCGGTACCGCACCGAGCGGCGGCCCGCGGCGGTGGGCCTGCGGTCCTGCTTCTTCTCGGGCGTGCGCTTCGACGACTGCCTGGTGCCCGCCGACGCGCTGCTCGGCGCGCCCGGCAGCGGGGTGGCGACCTCGCTGCAGTCGTTCCAGATGAGCCGCACGCTGATGGCCTCGCTGTCGGTGGCCGCCGTGGACACGAGCCTGCGTACGGCCGTGCTGGTGGACCGCCGGCGGGGGCCGGGCGCGGCCGGCACGGCGCCGGTGGACCCGCAGCACACCGCGAACACCCTGACCGGCGCGTTCGTGAACCTGCTGCTCTACGACTGCCTGGCGGTCGTCGCCACCCGGGCGCTGCACCTGCTGCCGGCCGA
The DNA here is from genome assembly GCF_052114405.1 of Streptomyces sp. M-16. Taxonomy (NCBI): domain Bacteria; kingdom Bacillati; phylum Actinomycetota; class Actinomycetes; order Kitasatosporales; family Streptomycetaceae; genus Streptomyces; species Streptomyces sp. M-16. Next base: position 17,634 of record NZ_JBFRER010000082.1, read on the forward strand.
GACCAGCGTGTACTCGGCGGCCGTGAAGCTGCTGCTGCCACGGGTGCTGATCGAGACGATGTACGACCTGTCCACCGTCCTGGGGTCCCAGCTGTACACGCGGGACGGCACGGTCGGCGTCCTGCAGAAGCACATCCGGGACGTGCCGGTGATCAGCCTCGGCCACGCGGGGACGGTCGCCTGCCAGGCGACGATCATCCCGCAGCTGAAGCATCTGGCGAGCCGTTCCTGGTTCACCGAGGAGGAGGCCCCCGCCGCGCTGTTCCAGCCCGACGCGCCCCTGCCGGCGTTCCGTTACGACGCGCTCGCGCTGGCCGGCGGTCGCGACAGCCTCAGCGCCTCGCTGCTGGCCGCCGCCGCGGAACTGCCGGGACGCGACCCGGTGGAGCGGGCCCTGCGCACGATGACGGAGCACCTCGTCGAGGAGCTGCGGGACCTGCGCCGGCGGGTGCTGGCGCTGCCGCCGCTGGACGGCGGCACCCCGGTCGGGCCGGCCTGGTTCGCGCTGACCGACCGCTACGTGCTGGTCCTGGCCGCCGCGGCCGTGCTCGGCGTGCGCCGCCACAACCGCGACGGGCTCGACCCGTTCCTGGCCGATCCGGCCTGGGCCGCCGCGGCCCTGCACCGCATCACGCGCAGGCTCGGCACCGAGCCCGTGGAGCTGCCCCCCGAGTGCCTGGCGCGGGTCCACCAGGAGGTCCTGGCCCGCTTCGGGGACCGGCGCAGCTACGACCTGCACAACACCCCGCTTCCCGGCTGACGGGCAACGGCCCCGACCACCGTCCTCCCCCTTCGCCCGCATGCAAGGAGTCCAGGGATGTCCCTGCCCGTGTCGCCGCACAGCGCGGCCCCGCTGCACCACTGGCTGACCGACCGCCTCGCCGTGTACCTCGACCGGCTGCCGGACAGCATCGACCCCACCGTGCCGCTCGCCGAGTACGGCATGGACTCGGTGGGGGCGCTCAGCCTGTGCGGGGACATCGAGGACACGTTCCACATCGCCGTGGACCCGTCGCTGGCCTGGGACCACCCGACCGTCGTCGCGCTGGTCGCCCACCTGACGGCGCGGGGCGTGACGGTGCCGACGGCGGGGGTCTCCCGGTGAGTCCCGCCTCCGTCGCCCTGGTCGGGCTCGACTGCGTCTTCCCCGGGGCGCCGGGCCCCGACGCCTACTGGGACCTGCTGATGCGCGGCGGCGACGCCACCGGCGAGCAGCCCGTCGCGCGCCGGTTCGGGCCGGGGTACGAGACCCCGGTGCGGGGCGGGTTCATCGACGACGCCGAGGTGTTCGACAACGACTTCTTCACCGTCTCGCCGCGCGAGGCGGCCGCGATGGACCCGCAGCAGCGGCTGCTGCTCCAGTGCGCGTGGCGGGCCGTGGAGGACTCGGGGCGCTCGCCGCGGTCCCTGGCGGGCGGCGACACCGGGGTGTTCGTCGGCATGATGGGCAGCGAGTGGGGCCAGCTGCACCTGGGCGACTACGGGCGGGTGACCCCGCAGCTGGGCGCCGGTTCCAGTGCCGGCATGGCCGCCAACCGGATCTCGTACCACCTCGACCTGAAGGGGCCGAGCCTGTCCGTGGACACGGCCTGCTCCTCCTCGCTGGTCGCCGTGCACCTGGCGGTCAACTCGCTGCTGTCCGGGGAGTGCGGCACGGCGCTGGCCGGCGGGGTCAACCTGATCCTGACGCCGGCGCTGGGCCTGGTGTACGCGCAGATGGGGCTGGCCTCGCCGGACGGCCGGTGCCGGCCGTTCAGCGCCGACGCGAACGGCATCGCGCGCAGCGACGGCGTCGGAGTGGTGGTGCTGCGGCGGCTGGAGGACGCGCTCGCCGACGGGCAGCGGGTCTACGCCGTCATCCGGGGCACCGCCGTCAACCAGGACGGGCGCAGCAACGGCGTCACCGCGCCGAACCGGCACTCCCAGCGGGAGGTCGTCGCGGCCGCGTACCGCCGTGCCGGGGTCACCCCCGAGCAGGTGCGGTTCGTGGAGGCGCACGGCACGGGCACCGCGCTCGGCGACGTCATCGAGTGCGGGGCCCTGGGCGAGGTGCACGGCGTACCGCGCGAGGAGCCGTGCGCGATCGGCTCCGTCAAGGGCAACCTCGGGCACACGGAGGGGGCCGCGGGGATCGCCGGGCTGATCAAGGTGGCGCTCGCCCTGCACCACCGGATCGTGCCGGCGAGCCGGTTCGCGGACCGCGAGAACCCCCAACTGCGGCTCGCCGAACGGGGGCTGGCCCTGCTGAAGGCCCCGGTGCGGCTGCCCGCCGGTGAGGTCGTGGCGGGGGTGAGCAGCTTCGGCATGGGCGGGACCAACGCGCACGCGGTGCTCGCCGCCGCGCCCCGTACGGCCCGGACCCGGCGCCGCCGGGCGGCGGCCGCGCCGACCGGGGTGTTCACGGTCTCGGCCGACACCCCGGAGGCGCTGCGCCGCAATCTGGCCGCGCAGGCCGAGGCGGTGGCCGCCCGCCCGCGCGGGGACGCCGCCGCGCTGTGCTGGACCAGCAACCGGGTCAAGACGGGGCTGCCCTACCGGGCGGCGTTCACCGCCTCCGACACCGTCGAGCTGGCCGCGGCGCTGCGCGGGGCCGCCGAGGACGCGCGGCTGGCCGCCGGGATCGCCGACCGGGCCTGGCGCCCGCCGGTCATCGGATTCCTCTTCACCGGCCAGGGCGTCCAGGACCCCGGGATGACGGCCGGCCTGTACCGGCAGTCGCCGCTGTACCGGAGCCGGCTCGACGAGGCCGACGCGGCGCTCGCCCCGTACCTGGGCGGCTCGGTGCGCGACCTGATCCTGGCCGGGGATCCGGCCGTGCACCGCACCCGCTGGGCGCAGCCCGCCCTGTTCGCCGTCGGCCACGCGCTGGCGGCGACGCTGAGCGGGCTCGGCGCGGGGCCGCACGTGGTGCTCGGGCACAGTGTCGGGGAGTTCGCGGCCGCCGTGACGGCGGGGGTGCTCACGCTGGACCAGGCGGCCCGGCTGGTCGCGGAGCGGGCGCGGCTGATGGACGCGCTGCCCGAGGGCGGCGGCATGCTGTCGGTGCGGGCGGGACGCGAGGCGGTCGAGGAGTTCCTCACAACCGGTGTGTCCCTGGCCGCGGTCAACGGCCCGGAGAACACCGTGCTGTCCGGCACGCTGGAGGCGCTGGAGCGGGTCGCCGGGGTGCTGCGCGGGCGCGGCACCCACTGCCGTACGGTCAACGTCTCGCACGCCTTCCACTCGCCGCTGATGGTTCCCGCCCTGGAGCCGCTGGCCTCCGCGGCGGCGGGGATCACGCCCGCCGCGCCGCGCGTGCCGCTCGCCTCCACCCGGTACGGGCGGCTGCTGGCCGACGAGCCGATGGACGGCGCCTACTGGGCCGGTCAGGCCGCCGAGCCGGTGCTGTTCGCGGACGCGCTGGCCGACCTGGTGGTGCGGACCGCCCCGACGGCCCTCGTGGAGATCGGCCCGGCGCCACAGCTGATCCAGCTCGTGGGCCGGTCCGGAATGTCCGACGGGATCCGGCTGCTGCACCCGGCGCCGGGCCGGGACGCGGGCGCCCGCGACCTGGCCGAGACGGTCGCCGCCCTGTACCGCTCGGGCCTGGAGCCGCGGTGGGAGGAGCTGTACGAGCCCGCCTGGCGCACCACCGAGCGGCTGCCCCCGTACGCCTTCTCCGCCGAGCACCGCTTCTGGCACACCGCGACCGCCCGTCCGCGGACCGACGCGGCCCCGCCCGTTCCCGCGGAAGCGGCCGCGTCCGGCCCGGCGACGGCTGCCGCCGCGGACCTCGGCCGACCGGACGGGGGCGAGCGCGACGGGGGCGAGGATCCGGTGCTGGCCGCCGTCGTGCGCGCCGTGGTGGAGGTGGGCGACTACGCGCCCGAACGCGTCGACCGGCGGTCCCGTTTCTACGAGGACCTCGGCTTCGACTCTGTAATGATCATGCAACTCAAGGACCGGATCGAGACCTCGCTGCCGCAGGCCGGCGGCATCGCGGTACAGCAACTGCTGCCCGCGCTGCGCTCGGTGGGCACCCTGGCCGACTTCGTCGGCGAGTGGATCAGTGTGGGGGTACGACCGTGACACCTGTGACCGAGACCACCCTGTACGTCGTGGGCACGGGCACCGCCCTGCCCGGCGACCCGGTGGACAACACCACACTGGGCAAGGTGTTCGGGATCAGCGAGGAGTGGATCGACCTCTTCGTGGGGACCCGTACCCGGCACTTCTGCTGGGACCTGGGCACCGGCACCCTCACCCACAGCCTCGCCGACCTGTGCGCCGAGGCCGCCGGGCGTGCCCTGGCGGGCTCCGGGCTCGCCGCCGCCGACCTCGACTTCCTCGTCCTGGCCACCGCGACGCCCGACACCCTGCTGCCCACGACCGCGACCGTGGTCGCCGACCGGCTGGGGCTCAGCCACCTGCCCGCCTTCCAGCTCCAGGCGGGCTGTTCGGGCGCCGTGCAGGCCCTGGACGTGGCCCGCGCGCTGCTCGCGGGCGGGCACCGTGCGGGCCTCGTCGTCGGCGGGGACGTCACGGACCGGTTCCTCGACCCGCGGCGCGAGGCGGTCAGCCTGCCCACCGAGGAACTCGTCAACTACGTGCTGTTCGGCGACGGGGCGGGAGCGGCCGTGGTGGCCGCGGAGCCCGTCGGCGAGGCCATCGCCGTACGGAGCCTGCTGCACCGCTTCACCGGGCGGGGCCGCGCCCCCGGCCAGATCGTCGACTGGCAGGGCGCGGCCCGCCACACGGCCGGTCGGCAGATGCTGTTCGAGGACTACAAGGCCATCGAGGAGAGCGTTCCCGCCATGGCCTCGGAGATCTTCTGGGAGCTGCTGGCCGCCGCCGGCTGGGCCCGCGAGGACCTCGACTACCTCCTGCCCCCGCAGCTGTCGGGCCGGATGACGGCCCGCATCACCGAGCACATGGACGTGCCGGAGCTGCGCGAGGTGTCCTGCGTGTCCGACACCGGGAACACCGGCAACGCCCTGCCCCTGATCCAGCTCGACCTGCTCGCCGGGCAACTGGGCGAGGGCGAGCGGGCCCTGGCCGTGGTGGTCGAGTCCAGCAAGTGGATCAAGGGCGGGCTGGCCCTGGAGCGGGTCCCGGAGACGGACGGCGCCGGATGACCGCCTCCGCCTCCCCCACCTCCCCCACCGCCCCCGCCGGCCCCGCGGCGCCCCCCGACCCGGTGCGGGAGCTGCGCGCCCTGCACCGCGCGGGCCGGCTCGCCGGGGACTGGCCCCGCGTCGCCCCGCTGCTGGCCGGGCTGACCGACCACGGGGACCGGGAACCCGAGGCCGTCCGCACCGACCTGGTGCGCGCCGGCCGGGTCCTGGCGGCGCTCCCGGCGGCCGAGGTCCTGGCCCGCCACCCGGACACCCCCCTGGTCACGGTGGCCGTCACCGGGCACTCCACCCTGGTCCAGCTCACCGACCCGCTGGTCGCCGAGCTGGCCCGGCACGGGCTGCTCTCCCGCGTCCTGTCCGGGGACCACGGCGCCTACCTGCGCGACCTGCACGACCCCGGCGGCGAACTGCGCCGCCACCGGCCCGACCTGACCCTGTGCGTGCTCGACGCGGGCGCCGTCTTCGACGAGCTCCCGGAGCCGTGGACCGGGCAGGACGTGGAGGCGGGCTGCGCCCGGCTGCTGGAGCGGCTGCGCGCGGTCACCGCCGCCCACGCCGCGGACGCCGCGGGTCCGCTCGTCCTCAACACCCTGCCCCTGCCCCGGACCCGCCTCCAGCAGCTCGTCGGGCAGCGGGAGCGGGCCCTGCTCGGGGCGGTGTGGCGGGAGTTCAACGCGCGGCTGCTGCGGCTGGCCGCCGAGCACCCCACGGTGGCCGTGGTCGACCTGGAGCCGCTGATCGCCGACGGCGGCCCGGCCGCCGACCCGCGCCTGGCCCTGTACACGCACGCCCCGTACACCGAGCAGCTGCTCGCCGCCTACGCCCGGGAGGCCGTGCACGTGCTGCGCGCCCACCGGGGCATGACCCGCAAGTGCCTGGTCCTGGACCTCGACGACACCCTGTGGGCCGGGATCCTCGGCGACGACGGCCCCGAGGGGATCACGGCCGCCGCCGGCACCCTGGCCGGGGAGCCGCACGCGGCCCTGCAGCGCACCGCGCGGCAGCTCGCCTCCCAGGGGGTCCTGCTCGCGGTCAGCAGCAAGAACGACACCGCCCCGGTCCTCGGCGTGCTCCGCGACCACCCGGACATGGTGCTGCGCGAGCGGGACTTCGTACGCGTCCACGCCAACTGGGAACCCAAGGACGGCAACCTGCGGGACATCGCCGCCGCCCTCGGCATCGGCGCCGACGCGCTGGTCTTCGCGGACGACTCCCCCGCCGAGCGCGCCCTGGTGCGGGCCCGGCTCCCCGCCGCCGCCGTGGTGCCGCTGGGCACGGAACCGGCCCTGCACGTCAGCCGGCTGCTGGCCGACGGCTGGTTCGACACACCCCGGCTGACCGGCGACGACCTCGCCCGCACCGCCCGCTACCACGAGGCGGCCGCCCGTACGGAGCTGGAGCGCGGCAGCGGATCGTACGAGGAGTACCTGCGCGGTCTGGGCGTCCGCGTCCGGATCGCGCCGCCCGGACCGCACGAGGGCGACCGCGTCGCCCAGCTGTCGCTGCGCACCAACCAGTTCAACCTCACCGGGGAGCGCCTGGGCGCGGACCGGATCGCCGCGCTGGCCGCCGACCCGGCGGCCCTGGTGCTCGCGGTGCACGTCGGCGACCGGTTCGGCGACAGCGGCCTGGCCGGCGCCGTCCTCGGCCGGTACGCGGACGACGGGCTGCACCTGGACGGCTTCTGGCTCAGCTGCCGGGTGTTCGCGCGCGGGGTCGAGCAGGCCGTCCTCGCGACCCTGCTGGCGCACGCGGCGGACCGCGCCCTTCCGGCCGTGCACGCCCGCCACCGGCCGACCGCCAAGAACGCCAGGGCGGCCGGCTTCTACCCCTCGCTGGGCTTCGCCGAGACCGCCGGGGACCCCGACGGCTCGCTGCGCTTCCGCCACGACCTGGCGGAGCTCCCCCCTGTACCCGACCACCTGACGACCGACCCGTGCCTCGGAGGGGACGACGATGAGCCTGCAGGAACCACCCGCTGATCTCCCTGGCTTCCTCGGCCTGATCAGTGACGAACTCGGCCTGGAGCTGACCGAGGAGGAGGCCCACGCCGACCTGGACGCCCTGCCGTCCTGGGACTCGGTGCACCTGCTGCGGCTGGTCATGCTGATCGAGCAGGAGACGGGGCGCCGCGTGCCGGTCTCCGCCGTGCTGCGCGCCCGCAGCATCGCGCGGATACACACCGAGGTCCTGGCCGCCGCCGGCGCCCGGCCCGTGACCCGGGACGGTGCCCGGTGAACGCTCCGGCGTCCGTGTCCCCGGGCGAGCCGATCGCGGTGCGCGCCGACGGCACGGACTGGGAGGCGGTCCGCGCGGACCTGCGCACCCACGGGACGGCCCTGGTGCACGGCACCCTCGCGGACTGGCGCCCCCGGGACGCCGACGGGCCCGCGCTGCGCGCCGTGCTGGGCCGCGACTGGGCCCGCTACAGCAGCATCGCGCACGAGGACATCCGGGAGCGGTACGCGGCCTCGCGCAGGCTGCTCAAGCACGCTGCCGCGGCGGCCCTGCACGCGGACGCGGCGGACCTCGAACTCACCTACGGGCCCACCGGGCGCCCGTACCTGCGCGGCTGCGACCAGATCGACATCAGCCTCAGCCACACCGGCGACCTGCTGCTGGTGGGCCTGACCACGCGCGGGCTCGTCGGCGTCGACGCGGAGCTCGCGGACCGCCAAATCTACAGCAAGGGCCTGGACAGGCACATCTGCACCCCGGCGGAGCGGCTGAACCTGACCGAGCTGGAGCCGGCGCAGCGCAATCCGCGGCTGGTGCGGCTGTGGACCCTGAAGGAGGCCTACAGCAAGGCCATCGGGCAGGGCATGCAGTTCCGGTTCACCGAGTTCGGCTTCGGGCCGGACGGCCGCCCGGTCCGCGTGCACCGGCCGGACGGCACCCCCGGCGCGGGCGCCGAGTGGGCCTTCCGCACGTACTGCCTGGACGTCGGCGGCGTCGCGTTCTGCGTCAGCGCGGCCGTCTACGACGCGGGGCTGGGCCGCACCCTGGACACCGAGATCACCACGATGCTCGACTCCGAGGCCGCCGAGGCCCTCGGGCGGGCCCTGGACGCCGCCGCGCACTGAGCGCCCGTCAGTGGTCCTCCACGACCACGGTGGTGGCCTCCAGGACGGTCCGGCCCGCCTGGGTGAGCGTCAGGGTCAGCGGGGCCGTGCGCCGGCCCGCCGCGTCCCGGCCCGGCCGGCCGGACACCGCGGCGCAGCGCAGCGGCAGGTCGGCCTCGGCGTACCCGCGGACGTGGACCTGGAGCGAGGCGAGCATGCTGCGTCCCGGTGCGAGGCCGTAGCCGCGCCCGACGGCGAGCAGGGAGGTCTGGCGCAGGGATTCCAGCAGGGCCGGCGCGGGGACGTGCCCGTCGCGCGCGGTGCCGTCGCCGAGCCAGTGCGGGGGCAGGGCCACGCCGACGGACAGCCGGCCGTTGTGGGGTCCGGCGGGGCCGCGCAGCAGGACGTTGTCCGGATCGCGGCGCCCCACCTCCCCGGCGTCCACGGGGTCTCCCGGGGGCGTCTGCCGGTCGGTTGCGGACGCCGCACCGAGCGCGGCCAGCCGACTGTGCTCGCGGTGGTTGCGGTGCACCATCGGGGCGAGGAAGACCAGGTTCGCCGTGCCGGTGGCGCACGGCACGTCGTCGATCTCCAGGGCCGTGCGGAACTCCAGCGCGCGCGGCACCCCGTCGATGACCTTGTCGGGGCGCACGCCCATGGTGGTGGTCAGCCTTCCGGGGGCGGCCCCGGGCCGGGTGCGCCACAGACCGATGTCGCCCACCTCGACGCCCACCCGGTAGAAGATGCCGGTCCGCTCCGCGGGCACGCCGAAGTGGGTGCGGCCGATGAACTCGCCGACCTCGCGGACCATGTCGGCCGCCGCGACCACGTCGTGGAAATGCCCGGGGCCCTCGTCGAACAGCGGGTGGCCGGAGGTCAGTTCGCCCATCAGGACGAACTCCTCCGCCACGGGCGGCACGGCGGCGCGGCCGTGCCGCTCCCAGGGCTGCGGACGGTGTACCAGGTGCCGTGCGGCGGTCCCGGCGGTCGTCGGTCCCGCGGCGATGACGGCGGTGTCCATGGCTGGCCCCTCCCTCCGGCCCCACCGGGTGCTGAGGCCGCACGCACCAGGCTGCCGGGGGTCCGGCGGAGGGAGCCAGGCGTGGAACCTGGCAGGTTGCTGTCCGTCAGCTAGTGCCCACCCCGGCGGCCTCCCCCGCACCCGCGCCCGAGGGGGAGAAGTCGGCGTCGAGGAGCCCGTAGAGCGCGACGTTCACACCCGTCTGGAACCTGCTGGTGGACTCCATCTCCTCCATGATCCGGGCGATGTGGCGGCGGCAGGTGCGCACCGACATGCCGAGCCGGCGGGCCACCATCTCGTCCTTGTGGCCCTGCGCCATGAGCCGGATGATCGACCGCTTGAGGTCGTCGGCGATGTCGGCCGCCTCCTCCTCCCCGGGGCTGAACGGCGCGGCTCCCGCCCACATGTGGTCGTAGACCTTGCACAGGAAGGCGACGAGCGTCGGCTCGCGGACCACGATGGCGCCCGGGGAGCGGCCCTCCACGTGCTGCTCGGGCAGGAAGGCGACCTCGCGGTCGTAGATGAGCATCCGGTCGACCAGTTCGTCCGTGGTGCGCACGTCGGCGCCCTCGGCCGTGATCGCGCGCACGTAGTCGGTCGTCGCCAGGTCGCTGCGGACGGTGTGCTGGTACAGGTGCCTGACGTGCACGCCGCGGTGCAGCCGGTCGAGGGTCAGGGGCAGGGCCTTCTCCATGGCGCCGGGCCGGCGGGAGCCCCCCGGCTGGGAGGTCAGCAGTTCGCTGCGGCAGCGCGTACCCCATTCGTCCAGCATCGACTGGAGGACCCCCACGTCACTGATGACGTCGAAGGCCTCCGCCTGATTGCGCCTGCGGCGGGTCTCGAAGTAGGCGGGCAGCAGTCCCAGCATCTGCGTCTTGACGCTGGTCACCGCTTGCTGCATCTCGCGGATCTCGGCCTCCGCCGGGCCCACCAGGTCGGCCGCCGCCGCGTCCGGGCTCACCGGGACCAGCGCGTCCGGACGGCCGGGCATCGGTCGGAGCAGGCGGAGCGTGGTGAGGACCTCCTCCACCCGCCCGGTCTCCTGCTCCGTCATGCGCAGAGCGGACGCGATCTCCTCGCGGACGAAACGGCCCAACAGGACGGCGTGTTGATAGGCCGACGCACTCGCGTCGTCCAACTCGCCGAACTCGGACCCGTGTAGGGAACTCCCCGACATCCCGTTTGCCACCCCCATGTGCTGACAGGACTTGCTGCCAGGCAACTTTACGCATGCCCATTTGTCTTGGAGTCGCCGTGTCCGCTGGTCAGGATGTTCCTGCAAACGAAAGTTGTCGACACGGGGGTTAGACATGAACAGCGTTTCCATCCGAAAGGCCACCACCGCCATCGTTCTCGCGTTCGGTCTCTGGGGGATGGCAGCGACGACCGCGGCCCAGGCCTCCGAAGCCGGAACCAAGGTCACGGTGACCGCGCCGAAGTCCCTCGCCGAGCTGCGCGTGAGCCAGGCGGTCGTCAACTGCCCGCTGGACGACCGCTGGGAGCTCACCGCCTGCTGAGGGCCGTCCTTTAGCAGGCCACAAGCGCGCGGGGGCATGATCCGGGGCACGGGCTCCCGGATCCCCCGCCGGTAGAGCCGGACGCTCGCCCCGTTGGTTTTCGGAAAGGTTTTTCCGAAAACCAACGGGGCTTCGGCGTGAATGGGCGGGAAGAACATGCGGAAACATACTGGCCGTGGCACTTGCGTCCGGCGGTAGTCAGCGGATATTGGCGCTCAGCCCGACTACGTGCGCGACCTGGGTGCGGGAATTCATCCCGAGCTTCTTGAAGATCCGGCTCATATAGGTCTCCACCGTCTTCACACTGATGTCCAGTCGGGCCGCGATCTGTTGGTTCGTACGGCCTTCTCCCACCAGCCCGGTGACGATGCGCTCCCGCTCGCTGAGCAGGGACAGCCGGCTCGTGTCGGGGGATCCGATCGCGTGCGCCCCGGTGCGGCGCTCCGCCTCCCGCGCTGCGGCGGCGAGAGCGGGCACGGCGGTCTGTTCCGCGAGCGCGGCCGCCAGCCGGATGCGTGCCCGTGCCCCCACGGTGTCGCCGACGGCCAGCGCGGCCTCCGCCAGGCCCAGGGCCAGCAGCCCCGCCAGATGTGCCTGCCCGTGCTCCAGCGCCGCCGCCAGGCCCCCCTCCACGTGCCGGCCGGCCCGCTCGGGCTCGCCCAGCCCGGTCTCTGCCGCCCCCAGCCAGCGCAGCGCCTCCAGGTGCGCGGCCCGTTCCGGCTCCCCGGTCCGCGCCAGCAGCGCGTGCGCCCGGTCCGCCGCCGCCCTGGCCGACTCGCCGTCACCGGCCGCCGCACAGGCGGCGGCGAGCAGCGCGTACGCGTGCGCCCGCGCCCCGGGATCGTCCGCCGGGGCCGTCCGCAGGGCCTGCTCGGCCGCGGCGCGGGCTTCCTCCGGGCCCGCTCCCGCCCCCGGCTCCAGGGCCAGCGCCGCCCGCTCCGCGTCGGCGGCGGGCCCGCCCGGGGGCAGGGCGCCGTCCCCGTCGAGCACGGACCGGGCCTGCGCGTGGCGGCCGCTCCAGCGCAGGGCGCGGGCCTGCCACACCGCCGTGTCGGTCCGGCCGCCGGGCAGCCGGTCCTCGTGCGAGCGGGGCCCGGTCTCCTCGTAGCCGCGTACCGCCTCCTCCAGGCGGCCCGACAGCACCAGCGCCTTGTTGAGCAGGAGGCGGACCTCCACCGGCACCGGCCCGACGGCCATCACCCGGCGCAGTGCGGCGGTGGAGCGGGCGGGCCGGGTGTACAGGCCCCCGCGGGCGCTCAGGGCCAGGGCCCGGATGTCCTCCAGCCCGATCCCGGCGGCGTGTTCGAGGTGGGCGGCCAGCGTCCGGTGGGCGCCAGCGGCCCCGGCGTCGCCGTCCTGCGGGCCGTCCTGCCGACCGCCCCCCGGGCCTTCCCGTGGGTCTTCCCGCAGGCCTTCCCCCGGGCCTTCCACCGGGCCGTCCTGCGGCCCGGTCCCCGTACCGGCCCGGCCGGTCCCCGTACCGGCCTCGGCCCTCAGTGCCTCCAGGGCGCGACCCAGCGCCGCGCTGCGCCAGCCGGCCCCCGAGGCGTGGTGGACCAGCGCCCGTACGGCCGGGCGGACGAAGCAGAACCGCGTACCGGCCATGCCCTCGGGCCGGACCAGCCCCTCGCCGTGCAGTTCGTCGAGTCCGGTCAGCGCTTGCTCCACCGGCACGCCCGCGGTGTGCGCGAGCGCGGCGGCGGTGAACGGGTCGCCGAGCAGGGCGGCGGCGCACGCGCAGCGCCAGCCGAGGGACGACAGCGTGTGCAGGTCGATCGCGTCGGGGGCGAGCACCGGCGGTATGCCCGTGGCCAGTTCGGCCGTCGCGTGGAAGGACGGGCCGGGCGCTGCCCCCCGGGCCAGGGCGTGCACCAGCCCCGGCACCCCCGCCGCGTCGCGCAGCACCAGCTCGGCGGCGAGCGGCGGCGTCCCGGCCGGGAGCAGGGCGCGGGCGTCGGCCGCGGGCAGCGGGCCCAGGGCGAGGTGGCGGACCCCGGGCGCGTCGTACGGCACGGCCGACAGGTGGCGGCCACCCGGCACGGAGCGGTGCGCGAAGACGGTGAGCACGGCGCCCTGCGGGGGATGCCGGACGAGGTGGTCGAGCAGGTCGAGGACCTCGGGGCCGGCCCGGTGCACGTCGTCCAGGACGAACAGCGTCCCGCGCTCCCCCAGCAGCCCCAGCAGGACGCGCAGGGCACGGACCGCCGCACCGGGGTCGGGCCGTTCCGCCGCTCCCGGCAGGGTGGCGAGGGCGGGGAGGACGGGCGCGAGCGCGCGCGTGCGCGCCTCGCCGAGCTGTTCGAACAACGTGCCGTCGGCGCGGGCCAGATGGTCGTCCAGGGCGTCGACCACCACCTCGAAGGGCCGGGTCCGGCCGGCCCTGGGCACCCGTCCGGACGCCACCGTCCATCCCTCCTCGTGCGCGGTGGCGGCCAGTTGCCGCAGCAGCCGGCTCTTGCCGCTCCACGGCTCGCCGGTCAGCCGGACGAACCGGGGTCCGTCAGCGGCCAGCCTCAGCTCGCGGCAGAGGACCGCGAGGTCCCGCGTCCGGGCCGCCGTCAGCGGCTGCTGCTGGTGTAGCACGGGCATCCCCCTCGTGTGCGCGTTCCCCCCTCCGCCAGCCTCGCCGACCGGCTTCCCCGCGCACACCCCCGCCAGACCGTCACTACCTGCATGTCAGCTACTGCGGAGGGCTACCGGCTACCCGGGCGCGGGTGTCGGGGTGTTCCCTGACGGGCCGTCCGGGGCGGCCGCCCGGGAACCGCCGCGACCTGCGGAAAAGGGGAGAAGCACCGACTGGTGGGGCGGACCCGGCACGGCGACGATCGGGGCATGTCCGCCCGTACACGTCTCGGTTACGCCTCCGGCTCCCTGGTGACCGGAGCCTTCAACACGCTGCCCGGTCTGCTCCTGCTGCCCTACCTCACCGACACCCTCGGCGTCGGCGCCGCCGTGGCGGGGGCCGTCGTCCTCGTGCCCAAGGTCTGGGACGTGCTGCTCACCCCGTTCGCGGGGCGGATCAGCGACCGGACGCACGGCCGGTGGGGCCCTCGACGGGGCCACGTCCTGGGCGGGGGCCTCGGTGTGGCCGCCGCCTTCGCCCTGATGTTCGCGGGGGCCGCGCGGGGGCCGGCGGGGGCGCTGTGGGCCGCCGCGGGCTTCCTGCTCACCGCGACCGCGTTCGCGTTCTTCCAGGTGGCGTACGCCGCCCTGCCCGCCGAGATCGCCACGAGCCCGCGGGACCGGATGCGGCTGGTGGGGGGCCGGGTGGCCGGCATCGCCGTCGCCGCCCTGGTCGCCGGATCGGCCGCGCCCGCCGTGGTCGAGGCGGGCGGCGGGGGGCTGGCCGGGCACCGCTGGGCCGGACTGTTCGGCGCCCTCGTGGTCGTCGTCGGGACGCTCGGCGTGTTCTTCGGGACCGCCCGGGCCACCGCGTCCGGCGTGCCGCGGGAGGTGCCGCGCGACGCGCCGCGGGACGCGGCAGAGCCGCGCACCGCCGGACCCCGGGCGTGGTTCGCCGTGGTGCGCGGCAATGCGGACTTCGCCGCGCTGCTGCGCGGGGCGACCGTCCTCGTCGTCGGCACCGGGGTGCTGCTCGCGGGCTGCCCCTACTACGCCGAACACGTCCTGGAGCGGCCCGGGATGACCGGGGTGCTGGTCGCCGCGTTCGTCCTGCCGAGCCTGTTCACCACGGGCCTGTGGACCCGCGTGGGCGCCCGGTACGGCCGGCGGCGGGTGCTCGCCCTCTCCTGCGCCCTGTCCGCCGGGGGCGCTCTGCTGCTGCCGGCCGCGCCCGTGCTGCCGCTGTTCTGGGCCCCGGCGGCGCTCCTGGTCGTCGGCACCGGGCACGCGGGGCAGCTGCTGTTCCTGTACGCGATGCTCGCCGAGTGCGCGGCCGGGGACGCCGTCCGCACCGGGCGCAGCCGGGCCGGTGCGATGTCGGGGCTGTTCAGCGCCGGTGAGGGGCTGGGCATGGCCGTCGGGCCGTTCCTGATGGGGCTGGTGCTGCAGTCGTCCGGCTACGTCTCCTCCGACACCGGGCACGCCACCGGCCAGAGCTCCGGCGCCGCGTGGGGCGTCCTGGCGGGGATGGGGCTGCTGCCGGCGCTGGCGACGGCGGCCGGAGCGGTGCTGCTGCGCGGCTTCCGGC
>NZ_JBFRER010000083.1:0-59810 GCF_052114405.1 Streptomyces sp. M-16
TCCAGCTGATCCGCGAAGAAATCGCTGTCCGTCTTCACCGGCTTGGTCGTCGCGAACAACTGCGCCGCCTCCGGCGCCGAGTAGAACGCCGACAGGCCCTGGAACTCGGAGTCCACGTTCGACCCCGCGTCACGGAAGGTCCCCGCCGCGGTCGTGATCGCGTTCTTGTCCTGCTCCAACGCGTCCAGGTCACCCGTGAACTGCGGAATCGTGCACGGATTGATCGGTACGTGATCCGTCACTTCTGCCCCGCCCCCGGAAGATCGATCCTATTGCCGCACTCTCATGTTTACCTCCCGGACCCGGCGAACGCCAAAGGGGAAACGGGTCGGTGGCAACGTGCGGCCGAAAGCTCGGGGCGACGACCGAGGCCGTGGGGCCCGATGGTGCTCACCCTCACCTACGCATACCACCGTCGCCGTCGGGCGGTCAACAGGGGGTGATGGCCCGTACGTCGGCGCCGCGGGCGCGGAGCCAGTTCTCCAAGTCCCGTCCGGCCAGAGGGTGTCGGGTGCCGTCCGGGGTTAMGAGGGTGGCCGGGCCGAACACCGTTCCCGTCAGGCCCGTCACGTGGGTGGAGTCGTCCAGGATCACGTGGAAGGAGTTCTCCCGTAGCTCCGCGCCACTGAGGTCCGCCCCACGCAGGTCGGTGTCCAGCAGCGAGGCGCCGAGGATGCGGGCGCCGCGCAGGCGGGCCCCGCGGGCGTCGGTGCCGTAGAGCTCCGCCCGGACGAGGTCGGCCCCGTCGAGGACGGCTCCGCGCAGGTCGGCCCCGTCCAGGTCGGCCCGTACGAAACAGGCCCCGGTGGCGTCGGCGCCGCTGAGGTCGGCCCCGGCGAGGTGGGCGCGGTAGAACTCGGTGCCGACCAGCCGCGCGCCGGCGAGTCGGGTCCCGGCGAACCAGGACTCCGCGAAGTCGGCGCCGTCCAGGACCGCCCCGCCGAGGTCGAGCCCCGCCATGTCGGTGCCGCCGTGGGCCCCGGCGCCCTCCCGCACCCACTCCCACAGCCGGTCGGCGGCCTCCGGGTCGGCGGGCGGCAGCACCCGCCAGGGCAGGACGGCGGGGCGCCGGTGCCAGTACCAGCCGCCGGCCGCCGGCCCGGGGCCGATCTCCTCACCGCCGTCCGCCACGGTCACGGCCCGGAACCGCGCGTCGAGCGCTCCCAGCTCCGGATCCCCTTCGAGATCCGCCAGCCCGTCCCGGCCCGCGAGGTCCTCGCGGTACTCGTCCAGCCCGTACCAGCGCAGGGGCGGCCAGTCGGCCTCCATGCGGCAGATCAGGTCGGCCCAGCCCCACAGCCGCCGGTCGGTAGCGGCCGGGGCGGCCGGCGCCGCCCGGACCAGCTCGGGCAGCCCGCGCACCTCGGCGCGCGGGAAGGCGTCGACCCGGGCCTGCGTGGCCGTCACCCGCAGACCCGCCCAGTCCTCCCCGGGGTGGTCGGGCTCCTCGACGCGGGCGAACGTCGCCCCGCCGGTGGGGGTCAGCACCCGGGCGATCCAGGGCAGGACGTCCCCGAAGTCGATCAGTACGGTCATGCCCAGTCCGTGCGCCAGGGCCCGGCCCACCTCGGCGGTGCCGGGCGCCCGGGGGACGGCGGGGCCCGCGTACACCTCCAGGGAGCACGGGACGTCGCCCCGCGCGTGCCACCGGACCCCGCACTGGACGGGGGTGTCCCACCGCCAGCCGTCGCTTTCCCCCTCGGGCCCGACCTCCACACCGGCGGCGCCCACCCCGAGCGCCGCTCCGAGCACCCGGGCCAACTCCTCGGCCTCCGGCCGCCCGGCGACCAGGAACCCGTACGCGGTCCCTCTCAGCTCTGCCATGGGGCCACGTTAGACGGGCCCGGTGTCAGCGGGCCGGGCGGTGTGCGGCGTCCAGGGTGAGGTGCCTGACGGGGCGGACGCGCCATTCGGGGCGGGTGCCGTCGCGCAGGACGATGCTGAAGCCGGCGGGTTCGCCGCGGTGGAGGGCGGCCAGGGCGTGGATCCGGCCGCCGCCGTCGGCCCAGGCGAGGGCGCGRGTCACCTCGTCGGGGTTCAGGGCGAAGGGGTGCGTGGCCCGGATCTGGTGGCCGATCAGCCGGATGGCGCGCTCAGGGGTGTCCAGCATGACCCGGTAGAGCAGTTCAGGGGGCGCGTCGTACGCGTCGTGGCGGCACCGACAGCCCCGAGATCGCCGTCGAGGTCGTGCTGGGGGACCGGCGGGTCACCGTCCACGTCTACGACTGCGCGCCCGAGCGGCGGCCGCAGAGCGGCAGGCCCGGGCTCCTCGGCACCCGTGGTCGCGGGCTCGGGCTCGTCGCCGCCTGTGCCGACGACTGGGCGGCGGTGTCCCAGGGGAGTGCGTCAAGGTCGTCTGGTTCGGCTTCGTGGCCGGGGCGCGGGAGTGAGGCCCGCGCGGGGAGGCGCCCCGGCCCGGGGTGGGGCGGGGGCGCCGGGGAGGGGACGGGTCAGCAGGGGCGGATGTGGAAGACGGGGGTCCAGGAGGCCGTGCCGGTGGACTTGGCCACGTTCGACCAGCGCTCGCTGCCGTCGGAGTTGTAGAAGCGGGCCCGGGTGCCGGAGGTCTGGTTGTTGTTGAAGGTGCCGTTGCCGACGCCGTCGAAGTCGTAGTAGCCGCACCGGTAGTAGTCGTAGGAGTAGCCGCGCCCGTCGACGATGCACAGGTGGCCGTTGTCGCAGGCCAGGGCGGTTTCGGGAGAGGCGAGGTCGCGGGTTTCGGCGCGGCCGGGGACGGCGACGGTCACGGTGCCGCCTGCGGTGGCGAGTGTGTTCGCGGAGACCTGGCGGGCCTGCGGGTCCTTCGCGAGGACGGCGTCGACCCGCTGCTGGAGCTGCCCGGCCTGCCGGCCGGAGAGTCCGGCGGCCCGTGCCTGCCCGGCGTAGACGGTCTGCTGGTCGGTCGGGGTGGTGGTCGAGGCGTGGGCGGACAGGACGGGCCCCGCGAACAGGGCCGCGGTGGCGGTCATGATCGCCAAGGTCTTGCGCGCTGACATGGTGGTTCCCCTCTGCATCGGCGACCGGAGGGCGGCCTCTGGGTGAGGGGCGGCCCGGTGTCGAGGCCCATCCTTTCGAAGGCAGAGCGGCCCAAGAAGGGTGGAATCGGTCTTGATGGGGTTCTCCTACGCCTAACACCCATAACGGCCGGTACCGTCGACCTCAGGCGTCTCGCACGTGCGTACGCGCATGTCGGTGTAACGGGCAACGGGTTTGCCCTTCTGGCGTGCGCGTTCCTCCGGACCCGGCCCTCCCCCCGGGGCCGGCCCGGCCGGGTGGCGTGAAAAAGGCGCTGGTGCCGTGAGTACGGGTACTCATGCGGGAAGGGTGAGCGCCGCCTAGGTTCGCGGGGTGTCCACCGACCCGACGGCGGAGCCGTCCCCTTCCACCCGCGGCGGTTGGTGCTGCCTGCTTTTCGCCGCCCTGCCCCTCGTCTGGTTCGTCGCCGTCCTGATCCAGCCGGAGTGGGCGTTCTGGTATCCGGTCTGGGTGGGGGCCGTGGTCTGGAACGGCGCGGACGGACACGGCGGCATCAGCCACCTGTTCGGCTGACGGCCGCCAAGGGCTCAGCGTTTGACGATGCGGTCGAGGGTGTCGGCGAGCCGGTCCTTGAGCGCCTCGCGGTGGCGCAGGGGGGTCCGGGGGGACGTCTGGTCCGGGCGTGCCCCGCGGTCCGCGAGGACGTAGAGCAGGCGCAGGGTGCGCAGGCAGTTGCTGATGTGGGCGGGGACCGGGGTGCTGATGCCGTCGGCGCCGAACGCGGCGGCGATCGGGTCCAGCCATGCCGTCGCGGCGTCCTCGTCCAGGTCCGGCCGGGTGAGGACGCGGGCGACGCCCCGCGCCAGCCGGTCGTCCTCCAGCTGGTCGTACACGTGGGCGGTGGGGGCCGTCAGCCGGGCGGCGGCCAGGCGCAGCATCCGCGCCGGGTCCACCTCGGGGTGACCTCCGAGCGTGCCCAGCAGGTCGGCCCCGTGCGCGACGGCGTGGAGCCAGCCCAGCTCCGCGTCGTGGCCGCGCAGGTCCTCCTCCGCGGGGTACCAGCGCTCGAAGGCGTCCACCCAGCCGGCCCTGAGGTCCCCCCTGGTCACGAGCATGTCGAGGACGAGGGGGGCGAAGGTGCGGGCCTGGACCTGCGGGTGGCGGAAGCGGGCGGCCATCTCGTCGCCCAGCTCCAGCCGCCGGGGCGCGCCGATCACCCCGCCCGCTATCCAGGACGCGAGGACGGAGTACGGGGCGCCGTCCCGGATCCGCGGATCGGGGTCCGCCAGGGCCTCGGAGAGCTCTCGTACCAGTTCTTCCAGGGGGCGGTCGGCGGGCGCGGCGCAGCCGGCGGCTTCGATCTCTGTCCAGTCGGTCACGTGCCGGGACGATAGGGCCCGCCGCCGCCGTGCACCACGGAATATCGGCCGCGGGCGGGAGGAGCGGTCAGAGGATCGCCACCGGGGCGACCGGTGTGCCGGTGCCGCCGACGAAGGGTTCCGGCATCGCGGACAGGAGGAAGGAGTGGCGGCCCGCTTCCGCACAGGCTGTGGACAGTTCCTCCAGGTTCCAGTTCTGGCCCTGGTGCATGCCCATCTCGACCAGGTGGAGGGCGTGCACCGGCAGCCACAGGTTCTCGATCTCCGGCGGGAAGATCTCGAAGGTCAGGGTGTCGTTCGCGACCGCCGCCACGTCGCGGGCGTGGAACCACTGCGGGGTGCGCACCGAGAGCCCGGGGGACGGGAAGCCGTAGCCGTGCCTGTCGCCCGCCAGGTAGGCCTGGATCTGGCCGGTGCGGACGAGGACGACGTCGCCCGCTCGGACCTCCACCCCCGCGAACTCCTCCGCCTCCGCCAGGTCCTCCGGGGTGACGGCGTGGTCCCCGGGCAGCCGGTCCAGGCCCTTCGCGCGGGCGACGTCGAGGAGGACCCCGCGCGAGACGATGGGGGTGGCCTTGTCGATGCCGCTGAACTCGGCGCGCGCGTGCGCGGTGATCGTGGACGCCGGGCGGCCGTTGTAGATCCGCCCGGAGTGGGAGACGTGCGTCAGGGCGTCCCAGTGGGTGGCCGACTGGAGCCCCATCGTCACGGCGTCGTCGCTGCACGCCACCGTGCCCGGCCCGAACAGCTCCTGGTTGATCTGGACCATCGTGTGCAGCGGGTTGATCCGGCCGGGGATCATCCCGGCCTGCACCCCGTCCTCCTTGAGCGGCAGGGCGAGCGGGACGCGGCGGCCCGTGCGGACCTCGGCGGCGGCCGCCCGGACGACCTCCCCGGTGATCAGGTTCAGGGTGCCGATCTCGTCGTCGGCGCCCCAGCGGCCCCAGTTGTTGACGCGCTTGGCGATCTCGTGGAACTCGGCGGGCAGGCTGCTCATGGTTTTCATCAGCTCCTGGAGGTGCGGGGGCAACGGGGGCTTGTGCGAAGGGATCTGACTGGTCATAGAATCTAACGGACCGTCAGAAATCGCGGGAAGGGGCCGGACGTGGGGAACTTCTTGGCAGGCAAGGTCGTCGCCGTCACCGGCGCGGGCCGGGGCATCGGGCGGGCCGTGGCACTCGCCGCCGCCGCCGAGGGCGCCCGGGTCGTCGTCAACGACTACGGCGTCGGGATCGAGGGCGGCGAGCCCACCAGCGAGGTCGCCGAGGCCGTGGTCAAGGAGATCACCGCCGCCGGAGGGCAGGCCGTCGCCGTCGCGGACGACATCTCCACCATGGAGGGCGGACAGCGCATCGTCGACACCGCCCTCGCCGAGTACGGGCGCATCGACGGCGTCGTCTGCGTCGCCGGCATCCTGCGCGAACGGATGCTGTTCAACATGTCCGAAGCCGAATGGGACCCGGTCGTCGCCACCCACCTCAAGGGCACCTTCACCGTCTTCCGGGCCGCCTCCGCCGTCATGCGCAGGCAGGGCACCGGCACCCTCATCGGCTTCACCAGCGGCAACCACCAGGGCTCCGTCGCCCAGGCGAACTACAGCGCCGCCAAGGGCGGCATCATCTCCCTCGTCCGCAGCGCCGCCCTCGGCCTCAACAAGTACGGGGTCACCGCCAACGCCGTCGCCCCCGTCGCCCGCACCCGCATGTCCGCGAACGTCCCCATGGAACTCAAGGAGATCGGCGAGCCCGAGGACGTCGCCGCCCTCGTCACCTACCTCCTCAGCGACCGCGCCAAGGACGAGGGCATCACCGGGCAGGTCTACACGATCGCCGGACCCAAGATCGCCGTCTGGGCGCAGCCCCGCGAACTGCGCGCCGGCTACGCCGAAGGCTCCTGGACCCCCGAGAAGATCGCCGACTTCCTGCCCGGCACCGTCGGCACCGACCCGATGCCGATGCTCGCGCAACTGGAGGCCATGGCACGGGCGGCGGCCGCCAAGGACCGCCCCAACGCGTGAAGGGAAGCCGGTGGACTTCAGCTTCGGGACCGAGGACGGGGAGCTGCGACCCCGCGCCCGCGCCTGGCTCGCACAGCACCTCACGGGCCCCTACGAACGGGCCGTCGGTCTCGGCGGGCCCGGCAGCGAGCACCAGGAGGTGGCCACCCGCCGCGCCTGGGAACGGGAACTCGGCCGCGGCGGCTGGATCGGTACCGGCTGGGACCTGCCCGCCGGGACCTACGGACAGCAGCGGCTCTCCCTCACCGGCCAGGTCGTCTGGGCCGAGGAGTACGCGGCGCTGCGCGCACCCGGCCGGGTCGGCCACATCGGCGAGAACCTCCTCGCCCCCACCCTGATCGCCTACGGCACCCCCGAACAGCAGGCCCGCCACCTCCCCGCCATCGCCCGCGGCGAGGAACTGTGGTGCCAGGGCTACAGCGAACCCGGCGCCGGATCCGACCTGGCCGCGGTGCGCACCACCGCCGTGCGCGACCCGGCCGACGGGCTGCTGCGCGTCACCGGGCAGAAGATCTGGACCTCCCTCGCCCACGACGCCGACCGGTGCTTCGTCCTGGCCCGCACCGAAGCCGGCTCGCGCCGCCACAGGGGCCTGTCCTTCCTCCTCGTGCCCATGGACCAGCCCGGCCGGATCGAGGTCCGGCCCATCCGCCAGATGTCCGGCACCGCCGAGTTCAACGAGGTCTTCTTCGACGGCGCCGTCGCCACCGACGTCGTCGGCGGGGAGGGCAACGGCTGGACCGTCGCCATGGGCCTGCTCGCCCTCGAACGGGGCGTGTCCACCCTCGTCCAGCAGATCGGCTTCGCGGCCGAACTGGAACGGGTGATCGACGCCTACGCGGCCTCCGCCGCCCCCGACCCCGCCCTGCGCGACGACCTCGTACGCCAGTGGGCCGAGCTGCGGACCATGCGGTGGAACGCCCTGCGCACCCTCGGGACCGCCGGGGATGGGGGCGCGCCGAGCGTGGCGAAGCTGCTGTGGGGCCGCTGGCACCGGCGCCTCGGCGAACTGGCCGTGGCCGTACGGGGCGCGGCGGCGACCGCCGGCCCCGGCCCGTGGTCGCCGCAGGTCCCGTACGGGACGGGGCTCGACGAGGAACAGCGCCTGTTCCTGTTCACCCGCGCCGACACCATCTACGGCGGCTCGGACGAGATCCAGCGGAACATCATCGCCGAGCGGGTGCTCGGCCTGCCTAAGGAGCCCAGGTGAGAGGCGTCGTGTTCGACGGCAAGCAGGCCCAGGTGGTCGCGGACCTGGAGATCCGGGATCCGGGGCCGGGGGAGGTGCTCGTCGCGATCGGTGCGGCGGGGCTGTGCCACAGCGACCTGTCGGTGATCGACGGGACGATCCCGTTCCCGCCGCCGGTGGTGCTCGGGCACGAGGGCGCGGGGGTGGTGGAGGCGGTCGGCGCGGGGGTCACGCACGTGGCGCCCGGCGACCACGTGGCCCTGTCGACGCTCGCGAACTGCGGGGCGTGCGCCGACTGCGACCGGGGCCGGCCCACCATGTGCCGCAAGGCGATCGGGATGCCGCGGCAGCCGTTCTCCCGCGGCGGGAAGCCGCTCTACCAGTTCGCCTCCAACTCGGCCTTCGCGGAGCGCACGATCGTCAAGGCCGTCCAGGCGGTGAAGATCCCCCAAGACATCCCGCCGGCCTCGGCCGCGCTGATCGGCTGCGGGGTGCTCACGGGCGTCGGGGCCGTCCTGAACCGGGCGAAGGTGGACCGGGGCGAGTCGGTGGTCGTCATCGGCACCGGCGGCATCGGGCTCAACGTGCTCCAGGGCGCGCGGATCGCGGGGGCCGGCACCATCGTGGCGGTGGACGCGAACCCGGCCAAGGAGGCGGTGGCCCGGCAGTTCGGCGCCACCCACTTCATCGACGCCTCGGCGGCGGCGGACACCACGGCCGCCGTCCGCGAGATCCTGCCGACGGGCGCGGACCACGCCTTCGAGTGCGTGGGCAGCGTCAAGCTGATCCGGCAGGCGATCGACCTGCTGGACCGGCACGGGCAGGCCGTCCTGCTCGGCGTGCCGGGCTTCAAGGAGGAGGCGTCCTTCCTCGTGTCGTCCATGTACCTGGACAAGACGATCATGGGCTGCCGTTACGGGTCCTCCCGCCCCCAGCGCGACATCGCCCTGTACGCCGAGCTGTACCGGCAGGGGAAGCTGCTGCTGGACGAACTGGTGACGGAGACCTACCCGGTGGAGGACTTCGCGAAGGCCGTCGACGACGCCCGCCACGGGCGGGTGGCGCGCGGGGTGCTCACCTTCTAGGCGCGCCGTACGGGGTGGCGGAGAGCAGCGGGGAGCCGGTCACGCCCTGCGGCGGCGCAGCCCTCGGCGAGGAACGCGGCCGGCCCGCCCAGGGCGTCGAGAAACCATTCGGCGAGCCCGCCCGTCACCACGATCCGGTGCCGGGCGGGCCCGCCCCACAGCGCGTCGACGGGCGCAGCGCCTCTGCGTCAATGGCCCTGTGGTTGGAGGGACCTGAGGCGGCGGGCGGGGCGGGGTCCGGTCAGTCGGCCAGGCGGCCGAAGCGGCCCTTGTGGAAGAGGAGCGGGTCGCCCTCGCCGGCCGCGCCCATGGCCTCGACCCGGCCCACCACGATCAGGTGGTCCCCGCCGGTGTGGACGGCGTGGATCCGGCAGTCGATCCAGGCGGGCACGTCGTCGAGCTGGGGCGATCCGGTGACGGGTGCGGGCCGGTGGGCGACCCCCGCGAACTTGTCGGCGCCGCTCACCGCGAACGACCGGCACAGCTCGCCCTGTTCGGCCCCGAGGATGTTGACGCAGAACACCCCGGCGCGGGCGATCCGCGGCCAGGTGGTCGACGTACGGGCCACCATGAAGGTGACCAGGGGCGGGTCCAGGGAGAGCGAGGCGAAGGACTGGCAGGCGAAGCCGGCCGGGCCCTCCTCGCCCTCCGCCGCCGGGGCGGTGATGACGGTGACCCCGCTCGCGAAGTTCCCGAGGACGGCACGGAACTCGGCGGGGCTGACGGGCGCGCGCTCGTCGGCCCCGACGGCCCGCAGGTCGGGGCGGGGCAGGGCGTCGACGCGGTCGGGCTCCGCCCCCGTGGAGGTGGGGGAGCCGACCGACCTGAGGTATCGGACGACGGTGGCCGCCATCCCTGCGTGTCCCATCACACGGACGATTGAACCTGACGGCACGTCAGATAGGAAGAGGGGCACCCGAACGGGTGAAACCCCCCGGCCCTCGTGCCCCGTACGGGCCACCGCGGGCGGGGGCTCGGCATGGTGGCGGGTGGACTCGTACCGGCGTTCCCGTACTCCAGGAGGAGAAGCCATGCTCGGCACCGACTTCCGCACCGGATCCCCCAACTGGCTCGACCTCGGGAGCCCCGACACCGCGGCCGCCGCCGCCTTCTACGCCCGGGTCTTCGGCTGGAAGTTCGTCTCCGCCGGGCCCGAGGCCGGCGGGTACGGCTTCTTCCAGCTCCAGGGCAAGACCGTCGCCGCGCTCGGCCCGCTCACCGAGGAGGGGGCCCGGTCCGCCTGGATGGTGCACTTCCAGACCTCCGACGCCCGCGCCACCGCCGAAGCCGTCCGGGCCGGGGGCGGGAGCGTACGGATGGAACCCATGGACGTCATGGGGGAGGGCTGGCTGGCCCAGTTCACCGACCCGCAGGGTGTGGAGTTCGCCTGCTGGCAGCCCGGCAAGACCGGCGGTCTGGGCCTGGCCTCCGACGTGAACTCCCTGGTGTGGGTGGAGCTGCACGTGCCCGACCCGGTCGCGGCCATCGCCTTCTACCGCGGCCTGTTCGGGTGGCGGGCCGCGGAGATGCAGACCCCCGGCATGCTGTACCGGGTGCTCAGCGTCGCCGACGGCGACCAGCAGGAGGGCTCCTTCGGCGGCGTCGCCCCGCAGGGCGAGGGCGCGGGCGGGGGATCGTCCATCGTGCCGCGCTGGGTGCCCTACTTCCACGTCGCCGACGTGGACGCCACCGTCACGGCCGTCGAGGGCGGGGGCGGCGAGGTCCTGATGCCGCCCGTGGACGTGCCGGCGGTCGGGCGGATCGCGTGGGCCTCCGACCCGGCCGGGGCGGTGTTCGCCCTGCTGAGGCCGGACCCGCAGATGTAGGCGGGGACTCAGCGGCCCCGGTACTCGGGCGTGCGGCGCTCCTTGAAGGCGGCCACGCCCTCGTTCGCGTCGGCCGTGGTCATGTTCAGCTCCTGGGCGGTGGCCTCGGCGGCCAGGGCGGTCGCCCGGTCGCTGTCCAGGGAGGCGTTGACCAGCTGCTTGGTCAGCGCCAGGGCGCGGGTCGGGCCCTGGGCGAGGCGCTCGGCCCAGGCGCGGGCGGCGGCCTCCAGCCCGTCGGCGGGGACCACCTTGTTGACGAGGCCGAGGCGGGCCGCCTCCTCGGCGGGGACGGCGTCGCCGAAGAACAGCAGCTCCTTGGCCTTCTGCGGGCCGAGGAGGCGGGGCAGGAGGTAGGCGCCGCCACCGTCGGGGACGAGGCCGCGGCGGACGAACACCTCGATGAAGCGGGCGCCTTCGGCGGCGATCACCAGGTCGCAGGCGAGCGCGAGGTGGGCGCCGATGCCGGCGGCGGTGCCGTTGACCGCGGCGATGACGGGCTTCTCGCAGTCCAGCACCGCCGTGATCAGGCGCTGTGCGCCGAGGCGGATCATGCGGGATACGTCGCCGGCCATGCGGGGGGCCTGCGGCGGGGTGGGGGTGGCGGGGGGCGGGCTGCGGAGGTCGGCGCCCGCGCAGAAGCCGTTGCCGGTGGCGGTGAGGACGACGGCCCGTACGGCCGGGTCGGCGGAGGCTTCGGCGAGCAGGGCGATGACGTGCTCGCGCTGCTCCCAGGTGACGGCGTTCATGGCCTCGGGGCGGTTGAGGGTGATCCAGGAGACGCCGCCCTCCAGGCGGTGCAGGACCTCGTCCACGGGGGCTCCGTTCGGGGGGTTGGCGGGGGTCGGGGGTGGCCGGGGTCGGGACCGGCCGAAATCCAGCCCCGCCGGCGTTTGAGGCGCGGGGGTCCGGGGGCGGAGCCCCAGGGGTCGGGGTGGGGCCCCGGGGAGCGACCGGCCAGGTCAGCGGCATGCGGCCAGGGCGTCCAGGGCCACCGCCCCCTGGCCCCGGGGGAGGACCATCAGGGGGTTGATGTCCAGCTCGGACAGGACGTCACCCAGTTCCAGCGCCATCCGCTGGACCCGGAGGATGACCTCCACCAGCGCGTCCACGTCGGCCGGGGGTGCGCCCCTGACCCCCTCCAGGAGCGGGTGGCCGCGCAGTTCGGTCAGCATGTGGCGGGCCTGGTCCTCGCCGAAGGGCGGTACGCGTACCGCCGCGTCGTGCAGGACCTCGACCAGGACGCCCCCGAGGCCCACGGTGACGGTGGGGCCGAAGAGGTCGTCCTGGGTGACGCCGACGACCATCTCGACGCCCCGCTCGACCATCTGGCAGACGAGGACGCCGTCCAGGGGGATGTTCTCGTAGCGGGCGATGTCGGTGAGTTCCCGGTACGCGTCGCGGATCTGGCTCGCCGAGGTGAGGCCGATCTTGACGAGTCCCAGCTCGGTCTTGTGCCCCAGCTGGGGGCCCGAGGCCTTCATGACGACCGGGTAGCCGACCAGGCCGGCGGCCCGGACGGCCGCCGCCGCGCTGGTGACGAGCTGCTCGCGGGGGACCCGGATCCCGTAGGCGCGCAGGAGCTGCTTGGCCGCGTGTTCGCTGAGCTGCTGGCCGGGCCGCATCAGGGCCTGGGCCTTGCGGAAGGACGGGGAGGGGGTGCGGGGGGCGTCGTCGAAGGGGGAGCGGTAGGAGG
The DNA here is from genome assembly GCF_052114405.1 of Streptomyces sp. M-16. NCBI lineage: Bacteria > Bacillati > Actinomycetota > Actinomycetes > Kitasatosporales > Streptomycetaceae > Streptomyces > Streptomyces sp. M-16. Next base: position 12,166 of record NZ_JBFRER010000083.1, read on the forward strand.
CGGTGAAGCGGTGGTGGCCGAGGTAGGCGCGGACGGCGGTGATGCAGTTGCCGAAGGTGCGGAAGGTGGCCACGCGGGAGGAGCCGAGCAGGGTGGTGCGGTAGGCCTCCTCGGTGCCTATGGGGGAGCCCCAGATGACGCAGACGAGTTTGTCCGTCTGTTCGGCCGCGTCCACCAGGTCCTGGGCGAGCCTGTCGCTCATCGGGGGGAAGGGGCCGGTGATCGGGCAGATCAGGACGCCGACGGAGGGGTCGGCGAGGATCGCGTCGATGATCTTGCGGCCGCGCCAGTCGCCGACGGGGTGGCCGCCGTTGTCGACGGGGTTGGCGACGCCCAGGTAGTCGGGGATCCACTGGTGGAGTTCCCGCTGCTTGGCCTCGGAGAGGGTGGGCAGGGTGAGGCCCGCCTCCGTGGCGAGGTCGGAGAAGTGGGCGCCGGTGCCGCCGGAGATGGAGTAGACGACCACTCCGTCGGCCCGGGGCGCACGGGCCCGTGCGAGGAGGGCGGCGGTGTCCTGGAGTTCGTCGAGCCCGTCGACGCGGATCACGCCGAACTGCCGCATGGCGGCGTCCACGACGGTGTCGGCCCCGGTGAGCTTGCCGGTGTGGGAGGCGGCCGTACGGGCGCCGGTCTCGGTGCGGCCCACCTTGACGGCCACGACGGGGACGCCGTTGCGGGCGGCCCGGTCGGCGGCCAGGAGGAACTGGCGGCCGTCCTTGAGGCCCTCGACGTAACAGGCGATGGCCCCCACCTCGGGCTGCTCGGCGAAGTACGAGATGAAGTCGGAGGTCTCCAGATCGGCCTCGTTGCCCGTCGGCGCCCAGTGGGACAGGCGGATGCCGAGCTCCTGGAGGGTGTAGACGGGGCGGCCCTGGTGGCCGGACTGGGTGATGAGGGCGATGGCGGGGCCTTCGAGGTCCTCGCGGAACTCCTCGAAGGCGTTGAGGTTGGTGTTCGGGCCCAGCAGCCGCAGCCCCGAGCGCCGCACGGCGGCGCTCAGGCGGGCCTGCGCGGCGGCGCCCGCTTCGCCGGTCTCGGCGAAGCCGGAGGCGAAGGCCACCGCGAACTTCACCTTGGTGTCCGCGAGTTGCTCGATGACGGGGACCGGGTCCGAGACGAGGAGGACGGCGAGGTCCACCTCTTCGGGCAGGTCGGCCACGGAGGCGTGGCAGGGCAGCCCGAAGACGGTGGCGCGGGTGGGGTGCACGGGGTGGATGCGGGCGCCGACGCGGCCGGCCCAGGCGATGAGCTGGCGCGTGATGCCGGTGTTGGGTCTGCCGTCGGCGTCGGAGGCGCCGATGACCGCCACGGACTCGGGCCGGAAGAACCGGTCCAGGTCGGGCACATCGGAGTGCAGGGGCCGGCCGCTGACGTCCAGTTCGGCCGCGTCCCCGTCGGAAGGCGCCGCCGTGGAGTGGACGGCCGTCCTGGGGGTCTCCCCGCAGGCCTCGACACGTGCGCGGAAGTCGGTGGTGAGGGTGCCGTGAGTAGATCCAAGCATCGTTCCGCCCGCTCCTGCTCGATGAACCTCGATGAAATCCATAGCTGACGCGTTGTCAGATTACTGAACTGACGCGCCGTCAGGAACAGGGATGCGCAGGAAAGGTGGTGGAGGTGGTGTGCCTGAACGGTGACAGAGGTGCTCGGGTGCGGTCCAGGCCCGTTTCGGCCTAGACGGAGGGCCGCCGCCCCTGGCGCCGGGACAGGGCCCTGGCGATCCGCTCCGCGTCCCGGGCGAGCTCGCGGAGCATGCCGCTGATGGGGTTCGTGAACCCGGTGAAGTACAGGCCGGGGGCCCCGGCCGGGGTGCGGGGCCCGTGGACGAGGGGGCGCCCGCGCCCGTCCAGTACGCCGAGGTGGCCCACCAGGCCCTCCAGGGCGCGCCCGTAACCCGTCGCCGCGATCACCGCGTCCGGGGTGATCCGCGCACCGTCCGCCAGTACCACCCCGGCCCCGTCGAAGGAGGCGACGGCCGCCACCGGCTCCACCCTGCCCCGGCGCACCGCGTCGATCAGCCCCACGTCCTGCACCGGGATCGCCCCCTGCCGCACCCTGCTGTACAGGCCGGTCGAGGGCCGCGGCAGCCCGTACGCCGACAGGTCCGGGACCGAGGCGCGCGCCACGAGCGCCCCCAGCCGGTCCACGAACCGCACCGGCAGCCTCCGTACGAGGATCCCCGTGCGCTGCGCCGGCCACCCGGCCGTCGAGCGGCGCACGATGTGCGGGGCGGTGCGCACCGCGAGCCGCACCCGGGCGGCCCCGCCCTCCACGAGGTCCACCGCTATCTCGGCGCCGGTGTTCCCGGCCCCGACGACGAGCACGTCCTGCCCGGCGTACGGCCCCGGCTCCCGGTAGGCGGCGGCGTGCAGCAGCCGCCCCGTGTACTCCTCGCGACCCGGCCAGTCGGGGAGCGCCGGCGTGTGGTTGAAGCCGGTGGCCACGACCACGGCCCCGGCGGCCAGCATCCGCCCGCCCGAGGCGTGCAGGGTCCAGCCGTCCCCGTCGGCGGCCCGTTCGATCCGGGTCACCTCGACGCCCGTGACCAGCTCCAGGGCGTGGAACTCCGCGTACTTCTCCAGGTAGCGCACCACGTCCGCCCGCGCGACCCAGCGCCCGAACCGCCTCGGTATCGCCAGTCCCGGCAGGGCCGACAGGCGCCGGGTGGTGTGCAGGCGCAGCCGCTCGTAGTGCCCCCGCCAGGAGGCGCCGACGGAGCCGGACTTCTCGACGACCACCGCGCGCACCCCCCGGGCGCGCAGCGCGGCGGCGACGGCGAGGCCGCCGGGGCCCGCGCCGATCACGTACACGGGGCGGGGCTCGGTGGTGGTCAGGTCGGGCTCGGACATGAGCAGTGATCGTATCGACACACAGCGTTGATGGGTCTCGGACGAGGAGGGAATCGATTGCGGATCGATCACGGCCGCCCGGACGCCCCTCCCGGCGTTGCTGCGCGACCGCCGGGCCGCCGCACTGCCACAGTGGAGGGCCCCGGCCCGTCCCCGAGAGGAACGCGCGATGTGGCAGCCCGACGGGTGGGACGTGCGCGTCCGCCTCGGAATCCTCACCCCGCACGCCGACGTCGGCCCCGAGTCGGAGCTGCGCGCCATGGCACCGGCCGACGTGGGCCTGCACGCCGCCCGGGTGCCGTTCGCGGCGATGGGGCGCGGGGGTGCGATGGACCCGGTCCTTCCGCTGGCCCCCGTGCGCGCCTTCGCCGAGCCCCCGGGCGTGGACGAGGCCACCGGGCTGCTCGCCGCGGCGCCGGTGGCGGCGATCGCCTTCGCCTTCACCTCCTCCGCCTACGTCATCGGGCCGCGCGGCGAGGGGCACATGCTGGCCCGGCTGGGGGAGCGGGCCCGCGGCCTGCCGGTGGTCGCCACCTGCGCCGCCGCGGTCGAGGCCCTGCGGGCGCTGGGGGTCGGGCGGATCGCCCTCGTGGACCCGCCGTGGTTCGACGACACCCTCACCGACCTGGGGCGCGGCTACTACGAGGACTGCGGGTTCGAGGTCGCGTACGCCGCCCCGTGCGGGCTCCCCAGCGGCCAGACGCTGATCGGCCCCGCGGCCCTGCACGACTGGGTGGCGGCGCGCGTGCCCGACGCCGCCGAGGCGGTGGTGATCGGCGGGAACGGCTTCCGCGCCGTCGGGGCGATCGGGGCCCTGGAGGCCACCCTCGGCCGGCCCGTCCTGAGCGCGAACCAGGTCCTGCTGTGGGCCGCGCTGCGCGCGGCCGGCGCGCAGGCGGGCGGTATCGCCGGGTACGGGCGGCTGTTCGCCCACCCCTGAGCACGGTCCGCCGCGCACGGTCCGCCGCCCCGCCCCGCAGCCCCCTTGCGGGATCGCCGCCGATCCGCTGAACTGACGTACCGTCAGATCAGTGGGTCGAGTGGGGGTGGGTGAGGGATGCAGACCATCTGGCTCAGCGGCGCCGAATGGCTCGCCGTGCTGCGCATCGGGCTCGGCCTGTGGTGGCTGGAGAGCTGGCGCCACAAGGACAAGAAGGGCTGGTTCGAGCGCGGCACCGGCATCGCCTGGGCCGCCGACGTCGCCGGGAAGCACCGCTGGCCCTTCGTCAGGAGCGGCTTCGCCACGGTCGTCCGGCCCCGCCCGAAACTGATGGCGTACATCGTCGTCTACGCCGAACTCGCCCTGGGTCTGGGCCTGGTGCTCGGCTTCCTGACCCCGGTGGCCCTGATCGGCGGACTGCTGCTGAACCTGCTCTACCTGGTGCTGATGATCCACGACTGGGCCGAGCAGGGCCAGAACGCGATGATGGCGCTCATCTCGCTCGTCGCCCTCTTCGCCATGGCCTGGCAGACCTGGTCCCTCGACGCGACGATCGGAATCCTCCTGTGAGCACCCCGCGCCACGACCTCCCGGAGCCGGACGAGTTCACCCGCCCCTACTGGGACGCCGCCGCGGCCGACCGGCTCCTGCTGCGCCGCTGCGCCGACTGCGGGCGCGCCCACCACTACCCGCGCGAGTTCTGCCCCTTCTGCTGGGCCGGCGAGGACCGGGTCGCGTGGGAGGAGGCGAGCGGCCGGGCGAGCCTCTACACCTGGTCGGTGGTCCACCGCAACGACCTCCCGCCCTTCGGCGGGCGCGTCCCGTACGTGGCCGCCGTCGTCGACCTCGCGGAAGGGCCCCGGATGATGACGGAGGTCGTCGACTGCCCGCACGACGCCCTCCGCATCGGCATGCCCCTGGAGGTCACCTTCCGGGAGGCGGCGGAAGGCGTCCGCGTGGCCGTCTTCCGCGCGGCCTGACCCCGTAGCGCGGGAAGGCGTCTACGGCCAGAGCAGCTCGCGCTCCCACGTCCCGCCGGCGGTGCGCCGGTAGCGCAGGCGGACGTGGCGCCGGGCGGCGTCCCCCTGGAAGAACTCCACCTCGGCGGGATCGAGTACGTACCGGGTCCAGGTCGGCGCGGGCGCGTCCGGCTCGGCTCCGGCCCGCTCCCACGCCGCCGCCGAGGCCCGCGCCAGCTCCTGGGCCGAGTCCAGCACCTCGCTCTGCCGCCCGGTCAGCGCGGCCGCCAGCGCCCCGCGCGAGCGCACCGCCAGGTCCGCCCTGCTCTCCTCGGGCCCGCACGCCCCGACCCGGCCCCGGATCCGGACCTGCCGGCCCACCGCGGGCCAGTAGAAGCAGAGCGCCGCCTGCGGGTGCCGCGCCAGCTGGCGCCCCTTGGCGCTGGTGGCGTGCGAGGCGAAGTGCCAGCCGCGCTCGTCTGCGTCGTGCAGCATCAGGATCCGGACGTCGGGCCGCCCCTCGGCGTCCACCGTCGCCAGGCTCATGGTGTGCGGCTCGGTCTGCCCCGACCGGGCGGCCTGGACGAACCACTCCCGGAACAGGGCCAGCGGCCCGTCGGGAGCGGCCGCCGGGTCGAAGGCGGGGAGCTCGGTGTCCCATACCCGCAGGGAGTGCAGGGTGGTGTGGAAGTCGCTGGTCATGCGGCCAGGCTAAGGCCGTGACCCGGTGGCCCGTCCGGGTCCCGGCGGTAGGGTGCTCGGCCATGGACATGCACAGAGTTGCGGCGCGGGCGCTGGTGGCCCTCGCCGTGACGGCGGGCGCCGCGGCGGCCGTCGTCCCCTTCTGCGACCGGCCCGGAGGCCTGGCCCTGCTGGCCGAGACGGACCACCCGGCACTGCTCGCCCTCCTGGCCGCCGCCTTCCTCGCCGGAGCGGCCCTCCTCGCCTCCCGCCGGCCCGGCGTGCGCAAGGGCGCCGCCCTCGCCCTGGCCGGGACGGCCGTCCTGGGCGTGCTCGCCGTCCCCGCCTACGCGGTGGTCGCCGATCCCTTCCCGGACCGGGAGTGGGACGTCCCCGCCCCCGACGGGTCCGGCCGCCGCCTGGTCGTGGAACGGGGCATCGGCCTGACCGACCCGGTCTGGCGGATCTACGTGGACGCGGGCCGCTTCCCGACGACCCGCCGGCACCCCGTCGCCGAGTACGCCGGCACCTCCTCCCGGGGCGTCCTGGAGGCCACCTGGACGGACCCCTCCCACATCAGGCTGATCGACCTCGACCACACCCACCACGACCTCCGCGTCACCCCCGACGGCCGCCCGCTGGACCCACTGACCTGGTAGCGGGGCCGAGCGGCGGGCGTGGTCCGCGGGGGTACGCAGCAGACCGGGCCCCCGGCGTCAGCGCAAGGGCCGAGACCGTCCGGTGCGGCCGCGGCGGTGGGAGCATGGGCCGGCTGGACGAGGCCACCAGGGGGTGCCATGAGCGACGACGTACGCAAGAGGCTTGCCGGACTCGGGCTGCGGCTGCCGGAGGTGAGTCCGCCCAAAGGGGCGTACGTGCCGGCCGTGCGCAGCGGGAGGTACGTCTTCGTCGCGGGGCAGATCCCCCTGACGGACGGCGAGTTGACGCAGACCGGCCGGGTCGGCGCCGAGGTGTCGCCCGAGCGGGCCAGGGAGCTCAGCCGGCAATGCGCGCTGGCGGCCCTGGCGGCCGTGGACTCGGTGGCCCCGCTGGAATCGGTGACGCGGGTGGTGAAGGTGGTCGGGTACGTGTCCTCGGCGCCCGGGTTCACCCGGCAGGCCGGGGTGGTGGACGGGGCGAGCGAACTGTTCGTGGAGGTGTTCGGCGACGCCGGCCGGCACGCGCGCAGCGCGGTCGGGGTGGACATCCTGCCGCTGGACTCGCCCGTGGAGATCGAGATCGTCGTGGAGATCGCGCCCGGAGACGGGGACCCCGCGTAGGGGCGCGTGCGGCCGGGGCGCCCGCGGGGGCGCCCCGCCGGTCCGGCGTCCCGTCAGGGGATGGGGACCGCCGTGCCGGTGACCTCGATGCCCGCCGCGGGGTCCGTCGGCACGCCCACCGTGATCAGGCTCGGGCGCCCCATGTCCACGCCCTGGTGGACGGTCAGGCGGGCCGGCGTGGCGATCAGGCCGAGGGCGCGCAGGTAGCCGCCGAGGGCGGCGGCGGCCGCGCCCGTCGCGGGGTCCTCGACCACGCCGCCGGGCGGGAACGGGTTGCGGGCGTGGAAGACGGACTCCGACTCGCGCCGCACGAGGGTGATCGTCGTCCAGTTTCGCCGCGCCATCAGCTCGGCGAGCGCGGCCCGGTCGTAGTCCAGGTCGGCGAGCCGCTCCCGGCTCGCGGCCGCGATCACCGGATGCCAGGCACCCGCGTACGCGGCCCGCGGCGGCAGGGCCGGGTCGAGATCGGCGGGGGACCAGCGCAGCGCGGCCAGCAGCTCGGTCAGGTCGGCCTCCGCGAGGGCCTCCGTACGCGGCTCCACACTCACCAGCGTGGCCGTGACGGCGCCGTCCGGACCGACCGAGGTGGTCACCGGGACCGGTCCCGCCTGGGTGTGCAGCAGCAGGTCACCGGCGCCGTGCCGACGGGCGTGGGCGACGGCGGTGGCGATGGTGGCGTGCCCGCAGAAGGGCACCTCGGCCTTGGGGCTGAAGTAGCGGATGTCGAACGCGCCGTCCTGGCGCGGAACGACGAACGCGGTCTCCGAGTACCCGACTTCCGCCGCGGTGGCTGCCATCGTCGCCTCGTCGAGGCCGGTGGCGTCCAGCACCACCCCCGCCGGGTTGCCGCCCCGCGGGTCGGTGCTGAAGGCCACGTAGCGCAAGAGGTCCATCCCCCGAACGTAGCCGCCTGGCCACGGACCGTCAAAATCCGGTGTACACGATGACGTTGCCGGTCGGTCCGCCGGCCCGGCGGCCCGTTTCAGGCCCAGGTGAGCAGCCGGCCCGACGCGGAGACCCCCACCGCGAACCCCAGTGCGATCCTGCGGTCCCCGTGGCTGGGCCGTACCGCGTGGAAGAAGCGCGGGTCGATCAGCAGGCCCTCGCCGACCTCCGGGGTCAGCTCGATGGACTCGGTGCCGCGCACCACCGCCTCGTCGTACCCGTAGGAGGCGTTCGGCAGCCGGTACGCCTCGTCCTCCGGCTGCCAGCGGTGCCGCCACAGCACCGTCTCACCGCCCGACGGCGGCACGCTGAGGTAGAGGTTGAAGGCGAACTGGCCGATCAGCGGGGTGTCGAGCAGGTCCTCCGCGTACTCGCGCAAGGCGTCGTCGAAATGGACCTGGAAGCCCTGGTTCGGCTCCCGGGCCACTCCGTCGCCCATCTCCCGGCCGCCCCGTCGGCCCACCGCCATGCCCGGCGGCCAGTGCCTGGCGATCCCCTCCCGGCAGGTGCGGAAGGGGTCGAAGGACAGGCCCAGCCCCTGCCAGGCCTCGCGGTGCCCCTCCAGGGCCTTCCAGTAGCCGTCGGCGACCCCGCCGTCCGCCATGTGGTCGCTGACGCCCACCCCGAACCGCATCACCGGCGGGTGGATGCGGTTCGTCCCGTAGGAGTCGAACTCCCGCTCCTTCAGGGCGGCGAGCACCTCCTCGCAGCGCTCCCGCGACAGGAAGCCGGGCACCCGGACCGCCGCGTACCGGCCGGCGGCGAGGCCGGCCAGCAGCTCGTGCGAGAACGCCGGGGCGGTGACGGCCCGGAAGAAGGGATCGTGCGGTGGAGTCGGTAACAGGTGGTCCGTGGATTGCGCTGACGTCATTCGATCGCCCCCCGGTCATCGAGAACAGATGAAGAGAACGGAACAGGAAGCAGCGGCGGTACGGATGTGCGGTGGTACGACTGGACGGCCCTACGGAGGTACGACTAGCCCGGATGCGCCCCGCTGGTGGCACGGAACGCGGTCTTGGCATCGAGTTCGAGCGCCTGCCGCCCCGCCTCCAGCGCCTCCAACGCGATGCGTCTGCCGACCTCCGCCTGCATCTCCTCCAGGTCGCTCCCCGGGGCGCCCCAGTGCAGGGACTGGTCGTCGTTCGTATCGGTGGGGAGAGCATTCATCGGCGGACCTCCGAGCATTTCGGTGTGGGACGCGTCACACAGAGTGAGGCACGGCCAGGCTACGCGCAAGCCCGCAACGACCGGTGGAATTCGGCACAACCGCCCACGAAAGAGGGAGGTTTCAGCCCGGCATCTCCCGCTCCAGCTTCTCCAGCAGCGCCTTGGCCTGCACGGACAACGGATGCTCCGAAGCCACCACCCGGTCGAGGTCGTGCACCAGCGCCCGAAGGCGCTTCACCGCTTCCGGCGTGCGCCCACGGATCCCCAGGAGCACCAGGACGTAGGTGAACCGGAACCGCATCACCAGATTGGAGTCCGCAGGCTGCGACGCGTCCCGCAGCGCCTCCCGGATGACCTGCTCCGCCTCGTCCTCGCGGGCCTGCCCCAGCAGGGCGTGCGTCAGTGTCTCGCCCACCCGCAGGATCTCGGGCGTGGACGGCGGCCAGTGGTTGCGGCGGCTGATGTCGAGGATCTGCCGAGCCTCCGCCTCGGCGTCCTCGTACCGGTCACGGGCCAGCATCGCCCGCGCCAGCGTGTGGCGCACCACGAGGGTGTCGTAGTTCTCCGGGCCGCGCACCAGGGTCTCCGCCTCGACGATCGAGCGCAGCATCAGCTCGACCCGCTCCTTCTGGTCCTTGTCCCCCTTCTGCTCGTTGATCGCACGGGCGAGCTTGTGCCGACTGGCGAGGGTGTCGGCGTCGTTCTCGCCGAGGATCCCGGTGCGCGCCTCCACCACCAGCCGCAGCTCCTCCTCGGCCTCCGTCAGCTGTTCACGGTCCAGGTGGATGCGGCCCTTCTCGTGGCGCAGCCCCAGGATCTCCCGGTCGTCGACGTCGAAGCCGTAGGAGCCGCAGCCCGTGATCAGGGACTGGACCAGGTCGTACGCGGGCACCAGCAGGCCCATCGCGATCAGGTAGCGCGCCGTCAGACGGGCCAGCTCCAGGGCCGCGGTGCGCACGGTGCGGTCGTCCGGCCGCTGCTCGCCGAGCAGGATGGCCCGGGAGACCTCCAGCGCGTGCGGGGCGAGCGCGGACCACAGCGGCCAGTTGGCGGGGTGGTCGGGATTGCGGTGGAGGGTGGCCGACAGCACCATCCGCACGGCCAGCCCGTAGTAGTCCGCGGACCGGTTCCGTACGTCCTCGTTCTCGCGCAGCACCCCGTGCACCACCGGGTGCAGGGTCAGTACGTGGGCCAGGTCGCGCTCCGCCACGCCCTCGCGCTCGTAGGCGTCGACCAGCCCGAAGTCCTCCAGCCCGGCCAGCGCGGCGTCGGTCCGCGCCGGGGTGGCGCCCGGGAACAGCGGCGACTGGCCGAGCACGGGGCCTGCGAGCAGGCAGCGGTAGGGGATCGGGGAGATGCTCAGGCAGGCCAGGACCTTCAGCAGCGTCGCCGACTGGTTCAGCCGGCGCTCGACCAGCAGGTCCAGCGCTATCCCGCAGACCTTGTCCACGATCTCCCGTCCCAGCAGCTCGCTGAGGACGGGCCCGGTGCGGTCCTCGGTGGTCTCCACCCGCGCCGCGAAGGCCCGGCGGAAGGTCTCGAAGTCCCGGATCTCGCTGTCCAGGGAAACGTGGTTGACGGCCTTGATCGCGTCGGCGGCGTGCCGCAGGGCGAGCGGGAGTCCGCCCAGCTCCCGCGACAGCCTGCGGGCGTCCTCGTTCGTGCCGCCCAGCCCCCCGGTCCGCTCCAGCAACAGGGAGGCGCCGTCGTCCTCGTGCAGCGGCAGGACCTTGTGGACGCCGACCCAGTCGCCCCACTTCTGCCGGTTGCCCACCCGGCTGGTGACCAGCACCGTGCCGTTGGCGTTCTGCGGCTTGCGCAGCCAGCCGGTCCCGTCGGAGACCAGGCCGTCACGGGGGCCCAGCCGGGCGGGGTCGTCGGCGTTGTCGAAGATCAGCAGCCAGGGGTCGGGGCAGTCGTTGAGCAGCTTCCACACCAGGTCCATGGCGCTGCCCAGCAGCCAGGCCCGCTCCACCGTGATCGAAGGGGCGCCGAGGTCGTGGGCCATCATCCGCATACGCAGGCTCAGCTCGGGCATCGACACCCACCACACCCGGTGCCCGGCCCGCTGCGCCCGGTCGGCGACCTCCAGGGCCAGCCGGCTCTTCCCGGAGCCGCCCAGGCCCGCCAGGACGTGCACCTGCTGTCGGGCCTGCCCCGACAGCAGCTCGGCGACCAGGCTCAGCCGGTCCTGCCCCTTGAACTGCCCCTCCTCCAACTGCCCGTACGGAGGCGGCGGGAAGGGTGCCAGGTCCGCCTCCCCGGCGGCAGGCGCCGGAAGCCGCGGCCGCCCGGAATCCCCGCCCGCACCGCGGGGGGAGCGGGCGGAGGGGAGCACGATGCCCGTGACCCCCAGCCCGCCCCCCTCCGCCTTCTCCGCCTCCTCCTCGGCGGCCTCCCGCGCCACCTCCAGCAGGGCGCCGCGCACGGCCATGTAGGAGGCGGCGGAGCGGTCCTCGGGCTGGATGATCGAGAAGTGGTCGGCGGTGACCACCCCGCCCTTGGGGAAGACCCCGCGGGCCACGACCGGCGGCACGACGTCGTCGGCGGAACCCCCGTAGGCGCGGACCGGGATCGGGCACTCCTGGTCGCCGTACTCGCGGCCGTGGACCACCGCGCTCAGGACGGTGCGCTGCGCCTCGGTCACCGCCCGGTCGAAGGGCCGCAGCTGCTTCTCCTGCGGGTTGCGCCACAGCTTGAGGGCCTTGCGGACCGTGAGGAAGAAGCCGGAGCCGGTGTTGGGGCAGGAGAACATCGTGAAGTGCTTGATGCGGGCCAGGTCGCGGCCCTCGCCGGTCCAGAGCTTGCGGGCCAGGAACCGCTGCACGACGAGGCCGCCCTGGCTGTGTGTGACCAGCACGATCCGCTCGGCGTCGGCGAGCTCGGTCTCCAGGAAGGTCCCGAGCTGGTCGGCGACGTCGTCCGTCTCGGCGACCCGGCGGTCCGGTCGCAGACGCACGAAAGGGGAGTCGTACTGGAAGGGGTGGACGCTGACCCAGTCGCAGAGGTCCGGATCGGAGGCGATGAGCGCCTGAAAGGCCTTCCACACCTTCGCCGAGGAGAACAGGCCGTGCACCAGGACGAGATGGACGCGAGTCCGTACCGCCATCGCGAACCTCCGCAGCCAGAAGGTGTGTTGGAGCAGAACGATTTCGGTCGCAGGTGAAGAAGCAGCCGCCGTCAATGATGCACGAGGGGCGACCGAAGGGGCCAGAAACAGACACCGCCGACGCGGGTACCGGACGGCGCGCCGGGCGCGCGCCGGGGCGCACTCCTCGCGCACGCCTGCGCCACTCCTGCTGGGGTGCGTCGCGAACGCGACGTTTGCGCCGCTGGATGGTGGGCGGTGGGTGGCGCCGCGGCGTTGACGCCATGGGTGCGGTCGGAGCAATCGCGGGGGCTGCGGACGCGGGGGTTGTGGACGCGGGGGTTGTGGGCGCGGGGCTGTGGAGAGGGTCGGTCGGGCGGGCCGAGGGTGGCCACCCTGATCGCCTGGGCGAGACCGAGCCGCCGCTGCTCGCTGATGTCCATCCCGCGCTGGTGTCGTTCTGGGGCCCGCCCCAGCGCTCGATCCCGACCGGCCTACCGGCACGGGATGACTCTCCGGCGACGGGTGGGTCGGGGTCGGGGGGTGGGGGGACTTTGGCTGGTCCGTGTCAGGGAGGGTTTGGGGGCTTCCCGTCAGTCTCATCGTCCTTCCGCGACGAAGGAGCGCCCTTGAGGGACCGGCCCGACGCGGAAGGACAGTGGACTGGCGGGACGCCCCCAGCCCACCCCTGATCCGGATCAAGGGTGCACCGCCCACCCCCGACCCCACCCAGCACGCGAAGCCCCCGCCCGACAGCCCCCGCCCCCCTACCCCCGCCCCAGGATCACCGTGCCCGAGGAGCAGAACCAGCCTCCCGTGCCCGATGCCAGGGCCACCTCCGGCAGTCGGCCGCCCCGCTTGGTGACCTGGCGGTCCGGGCCCGCTTCGCCGCGGAGTTGGCGTACGGCCTCGACCAGCAGGAACAGTCCGCGCATCCCCGGATGGCAGGCCGACAGTCCGCCCCCGTCCGTGTTGACGGGGAGCTCGCCCTCCCGCAGCAGGCGGCCCTTCTCCACGTAGGCCCCGCCCTCGCCCTTCGCGCAGAAGCCGAGGTCCTCCAGGGTCACCAGGGTCATGTACGTGAAGGCGTCGTAGATCTCCGCCAGGTCCACGTCCGCCGGGGTCAGGCCGGCCCGTTCGAAGGCCAGCCGGCCCGAGACGGCCGCCGGGGAGACGGTGAAGTCCGCCCACTCCGACATCGTGGTGTGCGAGACGGAGGTGCCCGTGCCCAGCACCCACACCGGGGTCTTCGCCGTGTCGGGCACCAGGTCCTCCGCCACCAGGAGCACCGCGCAGCCGCCGTCCGAGCGGATGCAGCAGTGCAGCTTGGTGAAGGGGTCGGCGATCATCTCCGAGGAGAGGACCTCGTCCACGGTCAGCGGCGTGCGGAACATCGCGTCCGGGTTGGTGGCCGCGTTCGCGCGGGCCTGGACGGCCACCGAGGCGAGCTGTTCCAGGGTCGTCCCGTACTCGTGCATGTGGCGGCGCGCGGCCATCGCGTACTTGGAGATCAGCGTGTGGCCGTACGGGACCTCGAACTGGAGCGGCCCCCGGGCGCCGAAGGAGAGGTTCGAGGTGCGGCGGCGGGCCTTGATGTCGGCGCGGGCGGTGGATCCGTAGACCAGCAGCACGGCGTTGGCGTGCCCCGCCGCGATGGCGTCTGCCGCGTGGGCGGCCATGACCTCCCAGGTCGAGCCGCCGACCGAGGTGGAGTCCACCCAGGTGGGGCGCAGGCCCAGGTACTCGGCCACCTCGACGGGCGCGAGGGTGCCCAGGCCGGCCGAGGCGAAGCCGTCGATGACGGAGCGGTCCAGGCCGGAGTCGGACAGTGCCCTCCGGGCGGCCTGCGCGTGCAGGGCGTAGGGGGTCGGGCCGTCGACCCGGCCGCATTCCGAGAGCGCGACGCCGGCCACCGCGACCCGGCGGCGGGGGCGGGGTTCGGGTGCGCGGGACAGGGGGCCGGAGGCGGGTCCGGATGTGGGTCCAGGCATGGGGGGACCGTACATCTGACGATACGTCAGATGCTAGACCGCGTGCCGCCCGGCCCGATCCGTGTCCGGGCCGACCGACCCCTGTGCTTCTCGATCCCGGGGTCCTAACATGACGCCCCGTCAGATACGCCCCCGGCCGCCGCCGGGAGGTGCCCCCGGGAGGAGCCCGACGATGGACGCCGCCTTCACCGCGGAGCAGGACGAGATACGCCGTACCCTGCGCGAGATCCTGGGCAAACGCTGCGGCCCTGACGAGGTCAAGGCCGCCGCCCGGACCGACACCGGATACGACCGGGAGCTGTGGCAGYGGCTCGCCCGGGAGCTCGGCCTGCCGGGCATCGCCGTCGCCGAGGAGTACGGCGGCGTCGGCTGCACCCCCGCCGACCTGGCCCTGGCCTGCGAGGAGACCGGCCGCGCGCTGCTGCCCTCCCCCCTGCTCGCCACCGCCGGACTCGCCGTCCCGCTGATCGCGGCCCTCGGCACCGCGGCCCAGCGCGCCGCGCTGCTGCCCCCGCTGGCGGCGGGGGAGCGGACGGCGGCGCTCGCGGTCGCGGGCCCCGCCCTGGCCACCGCCCTGGGGCTGACCGGCGAGAACGCCCCGGGCGACTGGGCGGGCGGGGGCCGCGCGGGCGGGGTCCAGGCGCGCGCCGCCACGACGGCCCCACCGGGAGCCGCCGGACCGGCCGACCCCGCCGGGGCCGTTCCCGCGGGGGCCGACCCCGCCGGGAGCGCCTCCGCCTGGCGGCTCTACGGCGAGGTCGCCCAGGTGCTCGACGGCCACAGCGCCGACCTGCTGCTCGTCGCCGCGCACACGGGAGGCTTCGCCCGCAGTCGTACCCTGCTGTTCCTGGTGCGGGCGGACGCGCCCGGCCTCGTACGCACCCGGCAGCCCACCCTCGACGAGACCCGCCCCCAAGGCCGGGTCCAACTGCGCGACGTACCGGCCGAACTGCTCGGCGACGAAGGCGTCGACCCGCTGCCCGCCCTCGCCGCCACCGGACGCACCGCCGCGGCCGTCCTGGCCGCCGAGGCGGTCGGCGCGGCGGACCGGGCGCTGGCCCGTACGGTCGAGCACGTGTGCCGGCGCGAGCAGTTCGGCCGGCCCATCGGCTCCTTCCAGGCGGTCAAGCACCGCCTCGCCGACCTCTACGTACAGATCCAGGCGGCGCGCTCCGCCGCCTACTACGCCGCCTGGGACCCGGACCAGGGCGCACTCGCCCTGGCCCAGGCCCTGGAGGCCCTGCGGGCCACGGCGGGCGAGGCCGTCCAGTTGCACGGCGGCATCGGMTTCACCTGGGAGCACGACGCCCACCTGTACTTCAAGCGGGCGGCCGCCGACGACCTGCTCTTCGGCCCCGTCCACCGGCTCCGCGCCCATGCCGCGCAGCGGTCCGGGCTCTTCACCTCGACCTCCGGCACGGCCGGCAACGAAAAGGTGGCCGTCTGATGGCTCCCGGCGTCAAGCTGATCCAGAAGGTCTCCTCGACCCTCCTGTTCGCCAGGATCGCACCCCACTTCATCCCCGCCATGGACAAGGCGGTGCACCGCCTGACCCGTGGAAAGGTCCTGCTCAGTGCCCGGATGCTGCCCGGGGTGATCCTCACCGCGAAGGGTGCGAAGACGGGTGAACCACGGACCACGCCGCTCGCGTGCATGCCGGAGGACGGAGGCGTGAGCTGGCTGCTGATCGGCTCCAACTTCGGCCGCCCCGGCCACCCGGCCTGGACCGGGAACCTGCTCAGGCATCCGGACGCGGACGTGAACTGGCAGGGGCGGGACATCGCCGTGCGGGCGCGGCTGCTGGAGGGGGCCGAGCGCGCGGCGGCGTGGCAGGCGGTGCTGAGGTTCTGGCCGCCGTACGCGACGTACCAGGCGCGCATCGAGCGCGAGATCAGGCTGTTCCGTCTGGAGCGGCGCTGACGGCGCTGATCGCGGACGGGGCGGACGGGGCGGACGTGGTGGACGGGCGGGCAAGGCCGGCGGACCCTCGGTGAGGGTCCGCCGTCACTTGGTGGGCTTCTTCCCGGTGATGCCCAGGTGCACGAGCAGCGCCAGGTTGGGCTTGAGTTCGGCCTGCTTGACGCCCCAGGTCTGGAAGCCCTTCTGGTGCGAGGCGACCGCGGCCAGCATCGCGACCAGCGACCCCGCCATGGCCGCCGGGCTGAGGTCCTTGTCGACCTTGCCCTTGGCCTGGAGCTCCTTCATCGACTCCGTGAGGGAGTTGGTGACGGAGTTCAGGATCTTCATGCGGATCTTGTAGAACCGCTTGTCGCCCTCGGCCGCGCCCAGGTCGACCACCCGCAGGATGGCGTCGTTGCGACGCCAGAACTCCAGGAATCCCTCGACGAGTTCCTCGGCGGTCGCCCAGCCGGCCTTGCCGACCCAGTTGCGGCCCTCGACGAGCGCGGTCAACTGCGCGCCCTCCGTGGCCATTTCCTCGGCGATCTCCAGGACGGCGCCTTCGACGTCCGGGAAGTACTGGTAGAAGGTCGCGGGGGAGGTACCGGCCTTGCGGGCGACGTCGATCACTTTGACGTCGCGGTACGGCGAGGAGCTGAGCATCTCACTGAGGCAGTCGAGCAGCTTCTGCCGCGTCGCCTGGCCGCGCCGGCCGGCGACACGCCCGTCGACGGTGCGTACTTGTCCTGTCATGCCGTCAGCTTACCGAGGGGGGATCGGCGCGCTATTCGGCCGCCTGCAAATGGGGTTACGCACCCGCCGACCTGGTGGGAAGCGCCCGTGCGGAGCGCCGGGCGGCGAATTTCGGCCGGGGCGGGACCGCCGGTGCGGGCGGCGGACCCGGGCGTGCGGTCCGTACGGGTCCACCCGTATCGTGGCGTATCCCCCGAATAGTCTTATCAACAGGCTGTGGACAAGTTTTCGTGCGGATCATGTCTGATACGCACGAAAACAGTACGATCCCGGCAACGGAAGGGAATCCGCCCCATGGCCGCATTCGCGGAAGGCTCGCCCTGCTGGGTCGACGCCTCGCTCCCCGACGTCGAGGCGGGCAAGCGGTTCTACGGTGAGCTCTTCGGGTGGACCTTCGGCGACAGCGCGGGACCCGCGTACGGCCACTACACCCAGGCCTACAGCCGCGGCCGCAACATCGCCGCCCTCGCCCCCAAGCCCGACGGCCGCATGCCCACCGTCTGGGGCGTGTACCTGTACACCACCGACGCCTACGCCTGCGCCCAGCGCATCCGCGCCGCCGGCGGCCAGATGGTCATGGACCCGCAGCCCGTGGGCCCCTACGGCACGGCCGCCATGGCCGCCGACCCCGGCGGCGCCGTCTTCGGCCTCTGGCAGCCCGGTACCCACCACGGCTTCGAGGCCCAGCAGGAGCCGTACACGTACTGCTGGTCCGAGGTCTACACCCGGGCGCGCGACGCCGTCGACGCCTTCTACGCCAAGGTCTTCGGCTACGTCCCCGAGGACCAGGACGACCCCGAGAGCGGCATCGCCTACCGCGTCTGGTCCCCGCCCGGCGCCGCCCCCGGCTCCGACACCGCCGTCCTCGGCCGCACCCTGATCACCGACGCGTTCCCGGAGATCATGCCGGCGCACTTCCTCGCCTACTTCGCCGTCCCCGACTGCGACCAGAGCGTCGCCACCGTCCAGCGGCTCGGCGGACGCGTCACGGCCGACCCGTTCGACACGCCGTACGGGCGGATCGCGGTCGTCGCCGACAATCAAGGAGCCGTGTTCGGACTGCTGTCGGAGCCCCGGGTGAAGACCGGCGCGTGAAGGCGGGGGCGGGAGCCGGGGCCGGACCGGGCGCGGGCCTGACAGAATCGGGCATGCGCCACCGCGGGCCCCGCCCGCGGTGAGGTGGAGCGGGTCCGGCAGGTGACCCGTACGGGGAGGTGTGGAGGCGAGTGGTGGAGCAGCTGACGCAGCACGACCCGAGACGGATCGGCCCCTTCGAGGTGCTGGGACGGCTCGGCGCCGGCGGCATGGGGCTGGTCTATCTCGCACGGTCGGCATCCGGCCGCAGGGTGGCCATCAAGACGGTGCGCACCGAGCTCGCCGAGGACCAGCTGTTCCGGGTGCGCTTCACCCGCGAGGTGGAGGCGGCGCGCGCCGTCTCCGGCTTCTACACGGCCGCCGTCGTGGACGCCGACCCGCGGGCCGCCGTCCCGTGGCTGGCCACCGCGTACGTCCCGGCGCCCTCCCTGGAGGAGATCGTCAACGAGTGCGGGCCCATGCCCGCCCAGGCCGTACGGTGGCTCGCGGCCGGCATCGCCGAGGCCCTCCAGTCCATCCACGGCGCCGGCCTGGTCCACCGCGACCTGAAGCCCTCCAACGTGCTCGTCGTCGAGGACGGCCCGCGCGTGATCGACTTCGGCATCGCGAGCGGGGTCTCCAACACCCGCCTGACCATGACGAACGTGGCCGTCGGCACCCCCGCCTACATGTCGCCCGAGCAGGCGAAGGACTCGCGCAGCGTCAAGGGCGCCAGCGACATCTTCTCGCTCGGCTCCACCCTCGTCTTCGCCGCGACCGGGCACCCGCCGTACCACGGGGCCAACCCCGTCGAGACGGTGTTCATGCTGCTGCGCGAGGGTCCCAACCTGGAGGGCCTCCCCGACGAGCTGCGCCCGCTCATCGACTCCTGCATGCAGATGGACGCCACCTTGCGTCCCACCCCCGCCGACCTCCAGGCGCAGCTGGCCCCGCACCTCTTCGAGGGCGGCGACGAGAGCGGCACCGCCTCCGCGTGGCTCCCGGAGCGGGCCGTCGCGATGATCGAGGCCCGCCGCGCGGGCCACCGTACGGCCGCCACCGTGCCCGTCGTCCCGGCCCAGCCCCCGGCCGGGCCCCGCTCCGCTCCGCAGTCCGGGCCCCGCTCGGGGCCGCAGTCCGGTGCGCAGTCCGGGCAGGCGTCCGAGGACGCCACCCACCGCCGGCCGCGCGGCGCCGCCGACCCCTGGGTCGACCCGCGCACCGGGCAGGCGCTCCCGCCGCGCCCGGACCGTCCGCCGATGGCCCCGGTCGCCGCCTCCTCGGCGCCCGGCGCGCCCGTCCTGGTCGGGGGTTCCCCGGTCCCGATCGGGCCCGGCCCGCGTGCCGCGGCCTCCGCCTCGGCCGCCCCCACCGGCGCCGATTCCGCCACCGGCTGGGTCCGGCCGCCCGCGGGCACCCCGGCCGCCGCCTCGCAGGCGCCCGTCTCCCCGGCCTCGGTGCCGGCCCCCGGGCCGTCCCCGGACAGCGGCCGCTGGCGCCCGTGGCGCTTCCGCATGTCCAACGAGGTGTGGGGCACCCCGACCGTCGCGGGCGACCTGCTCTACGTCACCTCCTTCGAGGTGCACGCCCTGGACGTCGGCAGCGGCCGCCGCCAGTTCAAGACGCGCGACGTCGCCTGGTCCATGGCCGTGGCCGACGGCCGCATCCACGCCTCCGACGGCCCCTCCCTCTACGCGCTCGACGCCACCGACGGCTCCGAGCGGTGGCGGCTGTCCACCGACGCCTGGGTGTACGCCCTGCGCGCGGAGCGGGGCACCGTCATCACCGCCACGCGCGGCGGCGGCGTACAGGGCTGGGAGGCCTCCAACGGCCAGAAGCTGTGGGAGCTGACCGGCGCGCAGTCCGACTTCGAGACCCCGGAGGCGGCGCCCGTCCTGCGGGACGGCACCGTCTACGTCTGGCAGGACGCCCGGCTGCGCGCCCTCGACGCCCGCTCCGGCCAGGAGGCCTGGTCCTACCCGGTCGGCGACGCGGCCTCCTGCGGCAACGTCCCCGTCCGCGTCACCCCGGCCCCCGACGGCAACGTCTACGTCAGCGCCGGCACCCGCGTCCTGTCCGTCGACCGGGCCTCCGGCCGGGTCCGCTGGCACTTCGAGGCCCCGGCCGTCTTCCTGGCGCCCCCGGCCTTCGCCCCCGGCCCGGCCGTCACGGGCGGCGGGGTCTACCTCGCCGACTACCTGGGCACCGTCTACGCCCTGGACGCCGCCACCGGCAAGGACCGCTGGCGCATCGCCACCGAGCCGCGCCCGGCCGCGGACCCGGTGCTGGTCGCGGCCGGCAACGTGCACCTCGGCGCGGGCAGCGCCCTGTACACCCTCGACGCGGTCACCGGCACCCCGAAGTGGCGGTTCGCCGCGGGCGGCGAGATCACCGGTTCCCCGGCGGTCGCGGACGGCCGGGTCCACTTCGGTTCCGCCGACCACTGCCTCTACACCCTGGACGCGGCGGGCGGCCAGCTCCGCTGGAAGCTGGCCACGGGCGGCGAGATCACCGGAGCCCCGGTCGCGGAGGCGGGCGTGGTCTACGCGTGCAGCAAGGACCGCTGCGTGTACGCCCTGGACGCGGCGAAGGGCACGGGCACCCGTACCTCCTCCTGAGCTCCCGGCGGGTCCGACGGGGTCGCCTTACGCGGTGCGCGTAAGGCCATGAGCAACGTCTTCTTCGACATCACCATCAACGGCGCCCCGGCCGGACGCATCGTCTTCAACCTGTTCGACGATGTCGTCCCGCAGACCGCGCGCAACTTCCGCGAGCTGGCCACCGGCCAGAACGGCTTCGGCTACGCCGGCTCCGGCTTCCACCGCATCATCCCGCAGTTCATGCTGCAGGGTGGCGACTTCACCAACCACAACGGCACCGGCGGCAAGAGCATCTACGGCGAGAAGTTCGCCGACGAGAACTTCAACCTGAAGCACGACCGCCCGTACCTGCTGTCGATGGCGAACGCCGGCAAGAACACCAACGGCTCGCAGTTCTTCATCACCACCGTCGTCACCCCGTGGCTCGACGGCAAGCACGTCGTCTTCGGCGAGGTCGTCTCGGGCCAGGAGCTCGTCGACCAGATCGAGGCCCTGGGCTCCCAGTCCGGCGCCCCCAAGGGCAAGGTCGAGATCGCGGCCTCCGGCGTCGTCGACGCCGCCTGACCCCACCCCTCCCCGGCCGGCCCCGCCCCCCTCACCGGGGGCCGGGGCCGTCGCCGTTTCAGGGCGGCGAGGGGGCGGATCCGTGGATGCCGCCCTCCCGGCATCCGGTCGTGGTCACCGTCCCTTCACGGACAGCTCGGCCCAGACCTGCTTGCCGGGACCCCCGCGAGCCGCGACGGCCCAGCGGTCGGCGATGGCCGCCACCAGGAACAGCCCGCGCCCGCCGTTCGCGTCGGGCTCCGGCAGCTTCGCCTGCGGCTGTCCGGCGCACGCGTCGTGTACGGCGTCGAGGGCCCGGCCTGGTCCGCGCTGAAGGCGGCCGAACAGCACAGCGGGGACGGCCTGGCCGGCTCGAAGCTGTTCGACGCGGCCCTGACCGCCGCGCGTCTGGCCGAGCCCCACCCCGACCTGCTCGCCGCGAGCTCGCACATGCTCGCCGTGGCCACGGTGCCGTAGCCGTCGCCGTTTTACGGGGTGCTGCGGGCCGATTCGACGCGGGTGCGGAGGGCCTCGTTCATTTTTGTGAGGTTGCGGGCCGTGGCGTTCAGGGTCTTGGTGCGGAAGGGGACCAGCGGGCCGCGGAAGCGTTCGCCGTGTTCCAGGCGGGTGGTGCGGTTCGGGCCCTCGGCGAGGCGGAAGTAGTGCTGGCGGTCGAAGAGCCCGCGGACCGGGAGGCGGTGGGCCCAGCGGAACTCGACGTTGCGCGCGACCAGCAGGACGGTCGGCCGGAAGGTGGCCGGCTTCCCCGACTCCGGGTACGCCGTCAGCTCCAGCCGGGCGCCGGGCACGGCCTCGCCGACGGCCTGGCGGATGTACGGGTTCCAGACGCAGTAGCGGGGCAGGTCGATCAGCGTCGCCCAGACCTCTTCGGGCGTCGCGTCGATGGTGATCTCGGTGGCGATGGTGCGCACTGGTGCCGTGCTCCTCGTGGTGGTCGGTGCTCACCGAAGGGACGCGGGGTGGTGCGGGTGCCGCCGGGTTCGGGTGTCCCGGGATGGAACCACGGTTTCCGGGGTGGGGAGGTGCCTCTCGGGTGCGTCTTCGCTGGTGGCGCAGAGAGTGGAGAAAGGCGCTCCGGTTCTGGGGTGGGTGTGTGCCGATACGTCGGGCGGGCGTTCGAACCGGTCCGGGCCGGGCTTGATAGCGTGACCCGCCATCGGTCTCAGGGGGAGGGTCCACGTCATGCTGGCTGGAACGGCACGCCGCATCAGGTTCGGCACGGTGCTCGCGGTGGCGGTCCTGAGCCTGACCGGGTTCTCCACGCACGGCGGGAGCAGCGGCAACAGCGGCGGCGGCTGCTCCAGCTCGAAGAGCTCCGGCACGGCCAAGAGCAGCGGCAAGAGCAGCAGCAAGACCACCAGGAAGAGCTACGGCGGCGACACCGACGCCACCCCGGTCGCCTCGGCCTCGCCCACCGGAGCCCCCGCCACGACCACCCTGATCTCCTGCGGTGACGTGACCCAGCCGTCCACCACCATCGAGGTGACCTCCCTGCTCGACCGGGCGGCCACCTTCGAGGTGTCGATGTACCGCGAGGAAGCGGGCGGCGCCGTCATCGAGACGGCCACCGGCAGGATCACCCTGAAGGCGCGCGGGACCGGCAGGACCGTCATCGCCATGGAGAACCGGGCCCGGGCCGACGCCGTCGCGGCGTGCCGGATCAGCTCCGTGCACGTGGTCGCGGACCCGAGCGCCACCCCCAGCCCCGCGCCCACTCCCGCGCCCGGCACGGTCACGTCCGGCTCCAGGTCCACCCCGAAGCCCGGGCCGAAGGCCACGGGCAAGACCGCCGCCCCGCCCCGCCCCTGATCAGCGCAGCCGGAACCCCGCCCCCGCCCGTCGGGACCCGAAGAGCTCGGCCTGCCGCTCCGGCGGCAGGTTCCCCAGCGCGATCAGCGCCGGCGCCTGGTCCAGGGCCTGCGCCAGCGCGGCCCGCTTCGCCGACCACAGCGCCCGCACCGTCCCCTGCACGGCCTCCGTCGGGAACCCGGCCAGCGTCCGCGCCGACCGCAGCGCCGCCTCCAGCAGCTCGCCCGGCTCCGCCAGCTCCGAGACGAGGCCGATCTCGTGGGCCCGCCGCGCGGAGAGCCGTTCCGCCGTGCCCATCAGGGACATCCGGGCGGCCTCCCCGAACGGCATCCGCTGCGCCATGTACACGGCCTCGTAGGCGCTGACCATCCCGTAGGAGGTGTGCGGGTCGAAGTAGGTGGCCGCGGTGGAGGACACGATGAACTCCGCCTCGCCCAGCAGGTAGAAGGCCCCGCCGCAGGCCATGCCGTTGACCGCGGCGATCACCGGCTTCCACAGGTCGCAGGCCTTCGGCCCGATGGTGAGCAGCGGGTCGTCCGCCGAGTACGGGGAGGCGGGCTGCGGCACGCGCGCCGAGCGGTCGATCCCGGTGCAGAACGCGGCCGTCCCCGCCCCGGTGAGCACCACCGCCCGTACGTCCTGGTCCGAGCGGAACTCCCGCCACGCCGCCACCAGTTCGGCGGCGGTGTCGAGGTCGATGGCATTGTGCCGGTGCTCCCGGTCCAKGGTGACGACGGCGACCCCGGCCTCCTTCTCCCGCTCCACCCGCACCGTCACGCCTTCTCCAGGATCCAGCGCGGCACGCTCACCCCGCCCGTCTCGGCGAAGACGACCTGGACCCTGGCCCCGATGCGCAGCCGGGCCGGGTCCACCGAGTCCAGCGGTGCGTCGGCGGAGGTGACCAGGTTCCCGGCGAGCCGGATCCCGGGGGCCTCGGCGAGCTCCACGAGGATGACGTTGTACGGGGCCTGCGCGGCGTACGCGGGCAGCAGCGGGGGGTGCGGCCGTACGTAGGACCAGATCCGGCCCCGCCCGCTCATCGGGCGCCACTCGCTCTCGAAGGACTGGCAGTGCGGGCAGCAGGGGCGGGGCGGGAACCGCAGGCGGCCGCAGGCGGCGCAGGCCTGGACGCGGAGTTCGCCCCGGGCGGCGTACTCCCAGAAGGGAGCGCCGTCCTCGTCGGGGACGGGCAGGAGCAGCCCGTCGGCGGGCACGGTCGTCGTCATGATCGGCTCCTCAGGCTCGCAGCAGGATCGCGGACGTCGGGACACCCTCGCCCGCCGTCACCAGGCAGGTCGCGGCGTCCGGCACCTGGGCGGTGGAGATGCCGCGCAGCTGCTTGACGCCCTCGTTGATCAGGTTGAAGCCGTGCACGTACGCCTCGGAGAGGCCGCCGCCGCCGGTGTTGATCGGGAGCCGGCCGCCCATCTCCAGGGCGCCGCCCTCGGTGAAGGCCGCGCCCTCGCCGCGTCCGCAGAAGCCGTAGCCCTCCAGGGAGAGCGGGATCAGGGGGGTGAAGGCGTCGTAGATCTGGGCGACGTCGATGTCCTGGGGGCCGAAGTCGGCCTGCTTCCAGAGGTGGCGGGCGGCGGTCCAGGCGGGGCCGGAGAGGGGGTCGTCGTTCCAGTAGTTGACCATCCCGTGGTGCTGGGCGGGCAGGCCCTGGGCGACGGAGTGCACGTAGACGGGCTTCTGGCGGCAGTCGCGGGCCCGCTCGGCGGAGACGATCACGCAGGCCAGGGCGCCGTCGGTCTCCAGGCAGTTGTCGAAGAGGCAGAGCGGCTCGCTGATCATGCGGGAGGTCATGTACATCTCGCGGGTCAGCGGGCGCTCGTACATCATCGCGGCCGGGTTCTCGTTGGCCCGGTTGCGGCAGGCCATCGCCACGTTGAAGAGGTGGTCGCGGGTGGCGCCGTACTCGTGCATGTAGCGGCGGGCCAGCATGCCGATCTCGTCGGCGGGGCGCAGCAGGCCGAAGGGGCGGGTCCACTGGCCGGGGGTGGGGAGCTGGACGGCGGTGTTCTTCCAGGGGCGGGGGCCGGAGCCGCGCTTGCGGGAGCGCCAGGCGACGCCGACGGTGGCCTGGCCGGTGGCGACGGCGGCGGCGAGGTGGCCGACGGTGGCGCAGGAGCCGCCGCCGCCGTAGCCGACCTTGGAGAAGAAGGTGACGTCGCCGGCGCCTATCGCCTTGGCGACCTCGACCTCGTCGGTCTCCTCCATGGTGTAGGAGGCGAAGGCGTCCACCTCGGCGGGGGTGATGCCGGCGTCGGCGAGCGCCGCGAGGATGGCGCGGCAGGCCAATTCCTTTTCGGACGCGGGCAGTTGTTTGGCAAAGGCGGTCTGGCCGATGCCGACGATTGCCGTAGCGTCCTTGAGCGTTGCCGCCATCGCCACCTCCGGGGTGTGCCAGTACTGACAGCCGCGAAGGCTACAGCTAATCTGACGGATAGTCAGCTACTGGGATCGCGGGGAGGGGCGGGCGATGGGCGAAGTCGCGGGCGCGGAGGGGATCGGACACGACCGGGGGGCCGGGGCGGCGGGGCGCGGAGCGGGGGCGGCCGGAGCCGGGGCGGGGGCGGGGGTGACGGCGGACGCCGGGGGAGGGTGCCACGTCGACGCCCCCGACCCCCGCGGCGACCTCCGCTGGGGCACCGTCGCCGGCCTCGTCCGGGACGCCGCCGCCCGCTACGGCGACCGGGAGGCCGTCGTCGACGGACGCCTGCGCCTCGACTACGCCCAGCTCGGCGAACGGGTCGAACGCGCAGCCGCCGCCTGCCTCGCCGCCGGCGTCGAACCCGGCGACCGCGTCGCCGTCTGGGCGCCCAACACCCTCGACTGGATCGTCTGCGCCCTCGGAGCCGTCAGCGCGGGAGCGGTGCTCGTCCCCCTCAACACCCGCTTCAAGGGCGCCGAAGCCGCCTACGTGCTCCAGCGCAGCCGCGCCCGCCTGCTCTTCGTCACCGGCACCTTCCTCGGCACCTCCTACGTGGCCTCCCTGCGCCGCGCCGCCGCCGAAGGCACCGGCACCGGACCCCTGCCCGGCCTGCCGCACCTGGAACAGGTCGTGGTCCTGGCCGACGACGCCCCCGAGTCCTTCCGCACCTGGAAGGACTTCCTCGCCGCCGGCGACGCCGTCCCCGCCGAGGCCGTCCGCGCCCGCGCCGAGGCGATACCGTCCGACGCCCCCTCCGACATCATCTACACCTCAGGCACCACCGGCAGCCCCAAGGGCGCCGTCATCACCCACGCCCAGACACTGCGCTGCTACGCCGTCTGGAGCGAACTCGCAGGCCTGCGCGAGGGCGACCGCTACCTCATCGTGAACCCGTTCTTCCACACCTTCGGCTACAAGGCCGGGATCATCGCCTGCCTGATGCGCGGCGCCACCATGGTCCCGCAGCCCGTCTTCAACGTGGACACCGTCCTCGCCAACGTCGCCGCCGAGCGGATCTCCGTACTCCCCGGCCCGCCCACCCTCCACCAGTCCCTCCTCGACCACCCCCAGCGCGACCACCACGATCTGTCGGCCCTGCGCCTGGTCGTCACCGGGGCGGCCGTCGTCCCCCTCCGGCTCGTCGAGCGGCTCCGCGCCGAACTGCACATCGCCACCGTGCTCACCGCCTACGGGCTCTCCGAGGCCAGCGGCATCGTCACCATGTGCCGCCGGGGCGACCCGGCCGAGGTGGTCTCCGAGACCTCCGGACGCCCCATCCCCGGCACCCGCCTGCGGATCGCCGCCCCCGACGGCACCGCACGGCCCGCCGGCACCCCCGGCGAGGTGTGGGTCGGCGGACACCACGTGATGCGGGGCTACTTCGAGGACCCGGACGGCACCGCCGGCGCCATCACCCCCGACGGCTGGCTGCGCACCGGCGACGTCGGCGTCCTCGACGCGGACGGCAACCTCCGCATCACCGACCGGATCAAGGACATGTTCATAGTCGGCGGCTTCAACGCCTACCCCGCCGAGATCGAGCAGCTCCTCGGCCTGCACCCGGACATCGCCGACGTCGCCGTCGTCGGCATCCCCGACCCGCGCCTCGGCGAGGTCGGCAAGGCGTACGCGGTCCGGCGCCCCGGCTCCACCCTCACCGCCGACGACCTGATCGCCTGGTCCCGCCGGGAGATGGCCAACTACAAGGTGCCCAGGGAGGTGGAGTTCGTCGCCGGCCTCCCGCGCAACGCGAGCGGCAAGGTCCTCAAGACAGAACTGCGCTCCCGCCGCCGACCGGTGTAGAAGAAGGCCGACCCGTCGGTTCCGAAACGGTGATGGCAGGCCTTCAGGACTCGTCAGACCCGGCCGCGTCGGCCTCCCGGACCCCCTCCGGGAAGCCGCCCGGCACGGTCGAGTCAGGGGCCGGATCCGCGGGGTGACGGCGTACCCGCCCTACGGCCGGTGGAAGCGGACCTCGGGGAAGCCGGCCGACGGGCCGTCCAGCAGCGGGGCGTTCCTTCCCCGCAGGTGGGTGTCGACGAACGCGGCCACGTAGCTGCGGGTGATGGTGTCGACGCGGTTGCCGTCCAGCGCCTGCAGGGGCCTGCCGAGCTGCCCGGCCAGCGGCGCCAGGTCCGTGAAGGAGAGGTGCTGGGTGTCGTCGACGCTCAGCCAGCGCTTCCAGCCGGTGAACTGCTTCCAGGTGCTGTCCCAGGTCGGGTCGCCGCCACCGGGTACGTGGCCCGGGTTGCCCAGCATCAGGAGCGGCCGGTCCACGGGCGTCTCGTGGTCCGGGTAGCGGAAGTTGCCGTCCATGTTGACCCCCGCCTTGACCCGGCGGTCCTTCAGCATGGCCGGGACGGTGCTGAAACCGCCGGCCGAGTGCCCGACGACGGCGATCCGGCCGGGGTCGAGGGCCACGCCGTGGTCCCGGGCCGCCCGCTTCCCGGTCAGCTCGTCGATCACGAAGGAGATGTCCTCGGCGCGGACGGCGCCGACCTTCTCGAAGACCTTGTCCCGGTCCTCCTCCCCGCACGCCACGCAGGAGGTCGTGTGGCCGTCGGGGAAGGTGATGCCGTCGGCCTCGTAGTTGTGCCCGATCCCGGCGACGGCATAGCCGCGGCTCGCCAGCTCCTCGGCCAGGCCCGTCAGGGTGGCGCGCGGCATGCCGAAGCCCGGGGACAGGATGACCAGGGGCAGCCCGCCGCGCACCCGCGCCGGCCGGGCGTCGACCGACGCGTGGGTCACCACCGTGGTGAACAGGTCCTTCGGTACCCCCAGCTGACCGGCCTCGACGTACCGCTCGGACTCCCCGGACGTCATGTACGGCGCGGGCGTGCCCGAGGGGGCGACGGCCGGGTACCAGAGGGAGACCATCAGCTCCCGCTTCTCCGAGGGGACCCACGGGTCGGGCCGGCCCTCGTCCTTCAGGTGGACCGTGGTCCTGCCGACCGGCTGGTGCCCGGAGGGCGCGGGCAACGCCGGTGCGCCGACCGCCGGTTGTGCCGCAGGGGTGTCGGCGTGGGCGGTGGTGGTGCCGAGGGCGCCGGCCAGGGCGGCGGCCACGGCCGCGCCCGCCAGGAACGAGCGTCGCTTCACGTTCTCTCCGTCCGTGTTCCGTGGAGTCCGGCCCGGTCCGGGCCGACACCTCGAACGCTAGGGCGCGCGGGCGCGGCTGCCATCGGCCTGTGGATCTACGTCCGCACCGGCCGTACATCCCCGGGGTGACATCCCCGGGGCGCTTGTGGTGATCGCACCCGCGTTAGCCTGCACGGGTGAGCGCGAACCAGCCGGTTGTCCGATTCCCCCGAGGTCCGCGGGCCCGGCTGTGGGCGGCGGCCGGGGCCGTCGCCGCCCTCGCAGTGGTCCTGCTCCTCGCCCTCCTGCCCGGCACACCCGCCGGCCCGGACGGCCTGGGCGCCGACGGAGACGACGGCGACGGCGGGGGCGGCCGCCGCGGGCTGACCGCCGCCGTGTCCGCGCCCTTCAGTGCCTTCACCGAGGGCTACGACTGCTACCGCATCCCCACCCTCACCACCACCAAGGACGGCACCCTGCTGGCCATCGCCGAGGCCCGCACCGCGAGTTGCAACGACATCGGCGACATCGACCTCGTGATGAAGCGCTCCACCGACGAAGGCCGCACCTGGGGCCCGATGGAGGTCATCCGCGGCTCCGGCGACCCCGGCGCCTACGGCAACCCCGCCCCGGTCGTCGACGCCGCCTCCGGCCGGATCTCCCTCCTCTACGCCTACAGCACCTGGGCCCCCGACGCCGCGGGCATCCGCGTCCGCGGCCCCCGCGAACTGCGCCTGGCCCACAGCACCGACGACGGCGTCCACTGGAGCACCGAACCCAACCCGCAGCCCCAGCTCAAGGGCGCCGACTGGGCCTGGGTCTCGGTCGGCCCCGGGCACGGCATCCAGCTCACCCCGACCCGCCCCGACCGCCCCGGCCGGCTCGTCGTCGGCGCCGACTACCGCACCGAGTCCAACGAATCCGGAGCCCAGCTCCTCTACAGCGACGACGGCGGCCTCACCTGGCAGGCCGGTGCCCGCTGGGGCGCCCCCGAGGGCACCCCCGCCCCCAACGAGCCCGCCCTCACCCAGCTCCCCGACGGCCGGATCTACGTCAACGCCCGCTCCACCGCCACCTGCGGCACCGACGACCACCGCATCGCCGCCCTCGTCGACGACGCCGCCGCCCCCGCCTTCCCCGCCCCCGGCTTCGAACCCGTCACCGGGCTGATCGCACCGCCCGCCTCCGGATCCGTCCTCCAGCTGCCCGGCGGCCCCCTCCTGCTGTCGGCGCCCAGCCGTCCCGGCGCCGAGTTCTCCGACCGCTGGACCCTGGCCGTACGCACCTCCGAGGACGGCGGACGCACCTGGTCCAAGCGCGGCGCCGTCGTCCTGCGCGAACGCGCCGGCTACTCCGACATGGCCGTCCTGCCCGGCGGCCGGATCGGCATGCTCTACGAGACCGCCAACGGCACCCCGCACGGCTACATCAAGTTCACCGCCTTCGGCCCCCAGGAACTGCGCGCCGCCGCCGAGGACCTCACCCCCCGGCACACCGCCGACACCAGCGCGGGCCACCACGACGCCGTCGTCCACGGCGCCCCCCGCCTCGGCAACCGGCCGGACGGCGGCAAGACCATGCGCTTCGACGGCAAGGACGACTTCCTGCGCCTCACCGACTGCCCGGACGCACTGCGCGTGGGGGACGGGGACTTCGCCGTCGCCACCTGGGTCAAGTACAAGACCCGCGGCCAGGACCGGGAGAGCGGCCTGCGCCAGCCGCTGCTGTGGGCCTACGGCCAGGGCCCGACCGCCAGACAGCTGCGCATCGAGGCCGACCCGGAGACCGGCCGCCTCGAAGCCACCGTCAACGACGGGACGGGACCCGTCTCCGTGGCCGCCGTGACCCGGACCGACGACGACGCCTGGCACCACGTGGTCTTCCAGCGCAGGGGCGACCGCCTCGAACTGTCCGTGGACGGCGGACGGGCCGCCACCGCGCCGCTGGGCCCCGGCCGGCCCGACTTCCGGCCCACCGGAGCCTTCACGATCCACATCGGCACGCAGCCCGACTACAAGGCCTTCTACGCGGGTGCCCTGGACGACGTACGGATCTACGGGCGGGCCCTGTCCGGCAACGACACGGCCCGGCTGCGCGACGGCAGCGACGTCACCGACCAGGAGCGGGTCCGGCTCGCCTTCGACGGGATCCGGTGATCAGCCGGCCGGGCCGGACTTGCGGGCCAGCAGCAGCCGCCACCGCGGGCTGCCGTCCTCCCGGTACCCGAAGTGCTCCAGCGGGACCGTCTCCACACCGAAGCCCGCCGCCGCCAGGTCCGCGCGGACGGGGCCCAGCGGGAAGGTGCGGTAGTACATGACGAAGGGCGGCCGCCACACGGCGTTGCGCACCCGCATCGCCGCGTCGAACCCGGCCACCGCCCACCACAGGGGCGAGGAGAGCGGGATCGGGGCGCCCACGGGGAAGGCGAAGACCCCGCCGGGCCGCAGCGCCCGGTGCACGCCCGAGAAGAGGGCGGGCCGCTCGGCCGGCAGGAAGTGCCCGAAGGCCCCGAAGCTCACCGCCAGGTCGTACGAGTCCGTGAGCGCCTCCGGCAGCGCCAGCGCGTCGCCCCGCAGGAGGTCCACCCCCTCGGGGTGCCGGCGCGCGGCCTCGGCGAGCATGCCCGCGCTGAGGTCGACCCCGGTGACCCGCTCCCGGCACAGGCGGCGCAGCATCGGCAGGCCCGCCCCGGTGCCGCAGCACAGGTCGAGGCCATCGGAGAAGGAGCCCTCCCGCTGGGCGAGGGCCTCCTCGACGGCGTCGAGCATCCGGTCCGGGGTGCGGAACGGGGTGCGGTCGAACTTCGGGGCGAGCAGGTCGTAGCCGTGCTCGACGGAGGAGAGGGCCTGGACGGCCAGTTCGCGCAGGCTCGGGCCCTGGGAGGTGAACACGCTGCCAGCGTAGTCACCGGCGAGCCGCGGGGGCCGGTTTCCGTGAGGGTGCGGCCGTCCCGGAGGTGGCGCTCTGTTGCCGAGCGGCAGGAATCACCCCTTTTCCGGCCGGACCCCGGCCGGCCCGGCACCCCGCCCGGACGCGGGCGTGCGACGGCCGCGGTGGTCCCCCTCCTGGCCACCGCGGCCGCCGTTCCCCCGTGTTGCTCCCCCGTACGTTTCCCCCGTGGGTCCCCCGTACGTTCCCCCGGGGGTCCCCCGTACGTCCCCCCGTACGTTCCCCCGGGGGAGGATCCCCCGTACTTCCCCCGTACGTCCCGCGAGCGGCCCCCGTACGTTCCCCCTGTACGCCCGCCCGCGGGTCCCCCGTACGTTTCCCCCGTACGTCGTGCCGTGCTGCCCGAAGGCCGGTGGTGCTACGGGAGGGAGCCGGACGCGTGGTTGTCCAGCGTCACGATCTCCTCGCCCGAGGCGTGGTTGTCGAGCGGCTTGTCACCCGGCTGCTTCGGGGCCGGAGGGTCGAGCGGATCCAGAGGATTGATCTCGACGCCCGAAGCGTGGTTGTCGAGCGGTCTGATGTCGCCGTCGAGCGGCAGGCTGTTCTCGTTCGTCGTCATCGGATCTCCTGATGGATGAGTCGGGCCCGTTCGGCGATTCCCCCGCGGACCGCCGAACGGGTAGTCCTCCAGCCGGCCCGGGCGTCCCCCCGACGCACCGGGTCGATGCATCCATCGTGACGGGTGGCGATAAACGAACGATGAACGCGGCCGTCCATCCGGTCAGGCTCCGGCCCGGCTCCGGTCCGGGAGCGGCCCAGGGCCGGCCCGGGACCCGCATCCGCCCCGTCAGGCGGCCAGCTCCGCCGCCAACAGGGCCTGCACCTCGGCCAGTTCGGACGAACCCAGCTGCGTGAACACCGTCTCCGCGTCCCGCCAGCAGGCCTGCGCCCGGTCCGGCTGGCCGAGCCGCCGCAGCGCCTTGCCCAGCACGGTCAGCACCGTCGCCCGGCGCCACTCCCCGCCGATCCCGCGCAGCGCGATCGCCTGCTCGGCGTGCTTGGCGGCCAGGGTGGGCCGCCGGGCCGCCAGGTGCGCCTCGGCGAGCCGGAAGTGCGTCACGCCCTCCCACAGGGGCTGGCGGTTGTCGTGGAACAGCGACAGCGCCTCCCCGAGCTGCGTCAGCGCCTCGCGCAGCCGTCCGGCCTGGGTCAGCGCGATGCCCAGCGCGTAGCGGCCGTTGGCCAGGCGCAGGGTCAGGCCCATCCGGTCGTAGATGGCGATGCCCTGCTGCGCCAGGTCGATGGCGCTGGGCAGGCGGCCCAGCTCCACGTGGATCCGGGACAGGTTGCACAGGGCGCTGGCCTCGCCGATGACGTTCGCGTCGGCCCGGAAGTTCTCGATGGCCTCCAGCAGGTAGCGCTCGCCGTCGCGGTGCCGGCCCTGGTACAGGGCGATGATCCCGCGGTCGTTGGGCGCCCAGCAGCTGGGCAGCGGGTCGCCGGCCTCGCGGGCCAGGTCCATGGCCTGGCGGGCCTCCTCGTCGCCCTCGGTGAAGCGGCCCGCGACGAGGTGGACCATGGTGAGCGTGGTCCGGGCGCGGCCCTCGGCCCGAGGGTCCTTCGCCGCCCGCGCGGCCTCGCGCAGGGTCAGCGCGGCGGACTCGTACTGCTTGGAGTTGGCGCCCGACTCGGCGAGGTCCTTGGCCGCCCACAGCAGGTCCACGGCCCGCCGCAGCGCGGCGGGCCGCCCGGCCGCCTGCCGTACGCAGGCCAGCAGCGGGTCGGCCTCGGCGAACAGCCAGTCCAGGGCGGCGCGGGGTTCGGTCAGGACCAGGCCGGGGTGGCGGGTGGGGGAGAGGTGGGCCGGGAGCCGGTCGCCGGGGCGCTCGACCGCGTAGACCCGGGAGGCGGTGGCCAGGTAGAAGTCGAGGAGCCGGTCGAGGGCGGCGTCCTGCCCCCGGGAGGGCTGCTCGTCGCGTTCGGCGCAGGCACGCGCGTAGAGGCGGACGAGGTCGTGGAAGCGGTAGCGGCCGGGCGCGGCCGATTCGAGCAGGGAGCAGTCGACTAAAGCTTCGAGGAGGTCCTCGGTGTCGTGCTCGGGCAGGTCCAGGACGGCGGCCGCGGCGGAGAGGGAGATGTCGGGGCCGTCGGCGAGGCCGAGGAGGCGGAAGGCGCGCTGCTGGGCGGGCTCCAGCTGGCCGTAGCCCAGCTCGAAGGTGGCCTTGACGGCGAGGTCGCCGGCCTGGAGCTCGTCGAGGCGGCGGCGTTCGTCGGCGAGTTTGGCGGCGAGGACGGAGACGGTCCAGGTGCGGCGGGCGGCGAGCCGGGAGGCGGCGATGCGGATGGCGAGCGGCAGGAACCCGCAGGCGCCGACGACGTCGAGGGCGGCCTGGCGTTCCGCGCCGACCCGCTCGGCGCCGACGATGCGGGTGAACAGCTGCAGGGCCTCCTCGGGGCTCATCACGTCGAGGTCGACGAGATGGGCCCCGGCGAGGCCCGACATCCGGACCCGGCTGGTGACGAGGGCGGCGCAGCCCGCGGTGCCGGGCAGCAGCGGACGGACCTGGGCGGCGTCGCGGGCGTTGTCGAGCAGCACCAGGACGCGGCGGCCGTCGAGGACCGTGCGGTAGAGGGCGGCCCGGTCGGCGGCCGAGTCGGGGATGGAGCTGTCGGGGGTGCCGAGGGCGCGCAGGAAGGAGCCGAGGACGGCCTCGGGCTGCGCGGGGCGGGGGTCGGTGCCCTGGAGGTCGGCGTAGAGCTGGCCGTCGGGGAAGTGGGGCCGGGCGGCGTGCGCGACGTGCACGGCGAGGGTGGTCTTGCCGACACCGCCTATGCCCGCGAGCGCCGAGACGGCCATGACCTGTCCCCCGGCGCCCGCGAGGATCTCCCCGAGCTCGCTGACGAAGGGGGCGCGGCCGGTGAAGTCCGGGACGGTGGCGGGCAATTGCGCGGGCCTTACGGGTGCGGGGGCGGCGGCGGTGGCGGGGTCCTCGGCGCGGGCGAGCTCGGCGTCGGCGTTCAGGATGCGCTGCTGGAGGGCGGAGAGTTCGGGCCGCGGGTCGACGCCCAGTTCCTCGGCGAGGAGGCGGCGGGTGTCGGCGTACACGGCGAGGGCCTCGGCCTGGCGGCCGCTGCGGTACAGGGCCAGCATCAGCAGTTCGCGCAGGCGCTCCCGCAGGGGGTGGGCGGCGGTGAGGGCGGTGAGCTCGGAGACGGCCTCGGCGTGGTGGCCGACCTCCAGGTCCAGGTCGAGGCGGGTCTCCAGCAGTTGGAGGCGCCATTCGGCGAGGCGGGTCCGCTCGGTGTCCGCGTGCGGGCCGGGGACTCCGGCGAGGGGTTCGCCGTCCCAGAGGTCCAGGGCGCGGGCGAGGAGGGTGCGGGCCAGGGCGCGGTCGCCGGCGGAGCGGGCCGTTTCGGCGTCGGTGGCGAGGCCGCGGGCGATGCCGAGGTCGAGGGCCTCCTGGTGGCGCAGCCGGATCGCGTAGCCACCGGCGTCGCTGACGAGCAGCCCGGGGTGGAGCACCTTGCGCAGCCGGGAGGCGTACGTGCGGATGGTGGCCAGGGCCTGCGGAGGCGGGTCCTCGCCCCAGATGGCGTCGATCAGCTCGGGGGCGGTCGCGGTGCGGCCGTCGCGCAGCAGCAGTACGGCGAGCAGGGCGCGCTGCTGGGGGCTGCCGGAGGGCAGCGCCTCGGGGCCGCGCCAGGCGCGGACGGGGCCGAGGACGGCGAACCGGTTGTCGGCGGGGGAGGGCTCCGGGGGCCGTGGGGCGTGCGGGGGCTCCGCGGCGTGCGGGGCCGCGGGGGCCGGGGCGGGCGGGGCCGCGGGGTTCCCGGGAGGGGCGGGGGGCTCGGGGGCTGCGGGCACGTCGGCGGAGTTCCGGGACCGGGCTGCCTCGGGGTGGTTCCGCTGGTGCGGGATGGCCGGTATGCCGTCCATCTGTCGTCCCCCCTGCCTTCCGTCGGTTTAAGGGTCAGTCTGCCCTGTCTTGCGCGCACACGTCAGCCCGCAGCGGAGGCGGTCACTCCTCGTCACAACGGCGAGTGTAGGACAGGTAGCTGACGGTTCGTCAGATCAGCGCTACGGTGGAGGGCATGGAGACCTTCCCGAAGATCATCTCGGTGGACGACCACACGGTGGAGCCCCCTCACGTCTGGCGGGACCGGCTCCCGTCCAAGTACCGCGACACCGGGCCCCGGATCGTCCGTGCCCCCCTCAAGGAAATGACCTTCCTCGGCGGGAAGTTCGCCCCCGTCATGGGGGCCAAGGGGGACGACGGCCCGATCGGTGACTGGTGGGTGTACGAGGACCTGCACCGGCCGCTCACCCGCCTCGACACCGCGGTCGGGTACGACCGCGACGAGATCAAACTGGAAGTCATCACCTACGAGCAGATGCGCCCGGGCTCCTTCTCGGTTCCCGACCGCCTCGCCGACATGGACGTCAACCACGTCCAGTCCGCCCTCTGCTTCCCCACCTTCCCGCGCTTCTGCGGCCAGACCTTCACCGAGGCCAAGGACCGCGAGCTCGGACTGCTCGGCGTGCGGGCCTACAACGACTGGATGGTGGAGGAGTGGTGCGGCCCCGAGGCGCGGGGCCGGCTCATCCCGCTCACCCTCGTCCCGCTCTGGGACGCCCGCCTCGCCGCCGCCGAGGTCCGTCGCAACGCGGCGCGCGGGGTGCGGGCGGTCGCGTTCTCCGAGATACCGCCGCACCTGGGCCTGCCGTCGGTCCACACCGACGAGTGGGACCCCTTCCTCCAGGCCTGCGACGAGACCGGCACGGTCATCGCCATGCACATCGGCTCCTCGTCGCGGATGCCCTCCACCTCGGCGGACGCCCCGCCGGCCGTCGGGTCCACCATCACCTTCGCCAACTGCTGCTTCTCGATGGTCGACTGGCTGATGAGCGGCAAGTTCGAACGCTTCCCGAACCTGAAGATCATGTACGCGGAGGGGCAGATCGGCTGGATCCCCTACATCCTGGAACGCGCGAACGTGGTCTGGGAGGAGAACCGGGGCTGGGGCGGCGTGGCCGACAAGGTCCACCGCCCGCCGTCGGAGCTCTTCGCGGAGCACGTCTTCGGCTGCTTCTTCGACGACGCGTTCGGCCTGCGGAACCTGGACGCGATCGGGGTCGGCAACGTCCTCTACGAGACCGACTACCCCCACTCGGACTCCACCTGGCCGAAGTCCCGGGAGGTGGGCGAGTCCCAGATGGGCCACCTGGCGCCGGACGTGGTCGACCGGATCGTGCGCGGCAACGCGATCGACCTGCTCGGTCTCACGGGTGAGGGGCTCTGGGCGGGGGCTTAGGGGAAGTGTGGGACCTCCTCGACCCGCAGGAACGATATCTCTCGACGGTGGTTTTGATATCGTTTAATGGTGACCAGGGCAGGTCGCCCCGCGCTGAGGAGGTTTCCCATGGCCAGAACCGTGATCGACGTGGACGATGCCCTACTCGCGGAGGCCGCCGAGCTCTTCGGGACGAAAACGAAGGTTGCCACCGTCAACGCCGCGCTCCAGGACGTCGTCAACCGGCGTAAGCGGGAAGAGTTCCTGAAATGGCTGGCCGAGGGCGGGCTGCCGGACCTGACGGGCCCGGTGGAGCAGTCTCCGGCCGAGGCTGAACGAGTGCACGAAAGGGCAGCGTGAACGGGCGCTTCCTGATCGACAAGTCCGCCCTCGCGCGCTATCCCAAGCCGGCCGTGCACGCTGTCGTCAATCCGCTGCACACTGCGGGCGTGCTGGCCGTGTGCGGCGCGGTGGAGCTGGAGGTGCTCTACAGCGCCCGTTCGAAGTCGGATGCGGACCGGGTGCGGGCGGGTCTCGGGGCCTTCGCCTGGCTCTCGACGCCGGACGATGCGTGGGACCGTGCCTTGGAAGTGCAGGAGCAGCTCATCGTGGCGGGGAAATGGAAGGCGGTGTCCCTTCCGGATCTGATCATTGCGGCGACCGCCGAGCGGCACGGCGCCACCGTGCTGCACTACGACGGCGACTACGACATGATCGCCGAGGTCACGGGCCAGCCGACGCGATGGGTCGTGCCGCCGGGGACGGCCGACTGACCTGCCCCCGGAACGCTCAGACGGTGGCGTTCCGCCCCGCCGTCACCACCGGGCGGACGTGCTGGAGCAGCAGCTCCAGGAACCGCTCCGGGCGGCGCAGCGCCGCGAAGTGGCTCGCGTCCCCGATCAGCTCGAACGCCTTCACCGGTGCCTCGACCGCGTCGAAGAACTCCCGGACGCGGGCGGCCGGCGTGATCACGTCCCGCTCGCCCTGGAAGATGAAGAACGGCACCTCGAAGCGGGTCCCGTCGGCGCAGTCGTCGAAGTCCCCCGTCCCCTCGGTGACGGACTCCGAGAAGCCCTGCCCCT
Source organism: Streptomyces sp. M-16 (assembly GCF_052114405.1). Taxonomy (NCBI): domain Bacteria; kingdom Bacillati; phylum Actinomycetota; class Actinomycetes; order Kitasatosporales; family Streptomycetaceae; genus Streptomyces; species Streptomyces sp. M-16. Next base: position 49,537 of record NZ_JBFRER010000083.1, read on the forward strand.
TGAAGTAGGCCTTCACCCGCCCGAGCGAGTACAGCGGCGACAGCCACAGCGAGCCCACGATCACCTTCTTCACGGTGTCCAGCGTCAGCGGGTCGCTGCCCGCGCACAGCTTGTCGTACGAGGACCGCTGCGACGAGGTCCACCGGCGGGGGTCGGACCCCATCGCCTCGACGGTGGCCACGTCCTTGGCCTTCCCCGCGGCCCGCAGTCGCTCCAGGGTGGCGTCGTAGGCGGAGGTGTCCCGGCCCGCCTCCTGGATGTTCTGGTCGGTGCCGACGTAAGCGGAGTACAGCTCGGGGTGGTTGCGGGCCAGCCGCAGCCCGAAGACCGTGCCGAAGGAACTCGGCATGAGTACCACCCGCTCCACGCCCAGCCGCGCCAGGACGTGCCGGGTGACCTCGACGGCGTCCTCGTAGAGCCGCTCGAAGGTGACCTCCCCCTGACCGTCCGCGCCACCGTGCGCGAAGGTCAGGCCGGCGCCGCGCATGTCCCAGCGCACCAGGGTGAAGTGCTTCTCCCATGACCGGGTGCGGGCGCCACAGGGGGAGTTGGCCGCGCCCGGCCCGCCGTGGATCTCCAGCAGGACGGGGTTGGCGCGGTCCTCGCCGCGCACCGAGATCCACTGCTCGATCCCGCCGATCCGGACGAAGCCCTGCTCGTCGATGCCGTCCGGCGTCCCGATCCGCATCAGCCGGGCATTGCCGACCCGGCGCACGGCCCGATGGGAAAGTGGTCACGCCCTTCCACTCTCAAGGTATAGCGGGCAGGGGGGATTGCGGCAAGGCCCCAGGTGTGCTGCAGAATCGCCAACCTGAGCCGCAGTCAAGGGAAATGGGCGTCACGGATGCGTGTGTTGTTGTCTGCGTACGATTCGCGCGGGGGAGTCGAGCCGCTCGTGGGACTCGCGGTGCGGTTGCTGGAACTCGGTGCGGAGGTGCGGGTGTGCGCGCCGCCGGACGAGGAGTTCGCGAAGCGGCTGGCGGCGATCGGTGTGGAGATGATCCCGACCGGACAGTCGGTGCGCGACTTGGTGACCGGAAAGACGCCGCCCTCGGCGGGGGGCGTGCCGAGGCGTGCGGCCGAGCTGGTCGCCGCTTTCTACGAGCAGGCAAGCGTCGCTGCCGAGGGGTGCGACGTATTGCTGGCGACCGGCCTCGTGCCGGCCGTGGCCGGGGTGAAGGCCGTCTCCGAGAAGCTGGGGATCCCCTACGTCTACGCCAGCTACCAGCCGGTGAGCCTGCCGTCCCCGCACCACCCGCCGATGGCGCGCCCGGGACGTCCGCTCGCGCCTGACGTGACGGACAACGGCGAGCTGTGGGAACAGGACGCCCGGGACGCGCAGGAGGTGTTCGGGGAGGCGATCAACACCCACCGGGTGTCGATCGGCCTGGCGCCGCTGGACAACGTCCGCGACCACGTCTTCACCGACCGGCCGTGGCTGGCCACCGACCCGACCCTGGCACCGTGGGAGCAGCCGGCGGATCTGGATGTCGTGCAGACCGGTGCCTGGGTCCTCCCGGACGAACGCCCCTTGCCGGCCGACCTGGTGGAGTTCCTGGACGCCGGTACGCCGCCGGTCTACGTGGGCTTCGGAAGCATCCCCATGCGCGATCCGCAGGACGTCGCCCGCGTGGCCATCGAGGCCGTCCGCGCGCAGGGCCGCCGCGCGGTCCTCTCCCGTGGCTGGGCCGACCTGGCCCTGATCGACGACCAGGACGACTGCTTCGTCGTCGGCGAGGCCAACCACCAGGCCCTGTTCCGCCGCACGGCCGCCGTCGTGCACCACGGCGGTGCGGGCACGACGGCCACCGCCACCTGGTCCGGCGCACCCCAGGTGATCGTGCCCCAGGGGGCCGACCAGCCCTATTTCGCCGGCCGCGTGGCCGACCTGGGCATCGGCGCGGCCCACGACGGCCCGACCCCGACGGTCGACTCCCTGTCCGCCGCGCTCAAGACCGCCCTCACCCCCGAGACCAGCGCCCGAGCGACCGCAGTGGCCGCCGCCTTCCAAGCCGACGGAGCAGCGGTAGCCGCCAGACTCCTCTTCGAAACCGCCCACCGGACCCCTGCCGGACCCTGAAGACGACGAACTCGTCCTCACACTCCGACAGGCCCCGCCGCAGTCCCTTTGGAGCCCATCCAGCACCCCAAAAGGGGCAAATACCCTGTGCTCGCGTGAGAGACCGAGGCCCCCGGACCGTGGGCGGCTTATGTCCAGCCCCAGACGGCCGCCGGACGCTATGCCGTGCGAAGCGCGTAGCGATCCGGTGCGTGTGGGAGCGGCCGGGCGGTCTGGTCGCCCTTTCATGCGGCCTGGATTCCCCGGGCCGTGGACCGATGGCCATTCGGGTCCGGATGCGGGACTGGGCGGGGAGGGGTCGGGGGTCGCTGATGTGCCCGCCCCCCCCGACCCGCCCGACCCCGTCTCCCCTTGCACCCCGCCCCGCCCCCGGGGCATGCTTCGCGAGGGCGAAGCGGGAGGGATCATGGCGGTGGACAAGCGGACCGTGGTGACGGCGGTGCTGTGTGCGGTGGCTGCCTTGGGCGCCTCGGCCGCGGTGGCCGAGCTGGTGCCGCCGCCCGACGGGGCCGACGCTCCCGTACACGCCAAGTCGGGCACGCAGTCCGGCTCGCCCACCGGGCCCCCGCGGTCGAAGGCCTCCAAACCTCAGCTCGCCTCGCCGCCGCCGGCCGCCGCGACCCCCAAGCCCGGCGGGCCCGCCGCCTTCACCGGCGCCCTGTTCACCGGCGGCCTGGACGGCGATCACTTCTGCACCGCCACCGTCGTCCGCAGCCCCGGCAAGAACCTGCTGATCACCGCCGGTCACTGCCTCATGGAGGGCGAGCAGGCGCGCGACGGCGGTGCGGTCTTCGCGCCCGCGTACGCGAACGGCGTCGCCCCGTACGGGACCTGGAAGATAGAGCAGGTCTACGAGGACGAGCGCTGGGCCGACGGCACGGACGACGACTACGACCTCGCCTTCGCCCGCGTGGCACCCGACGCCAAGGGCCGCAACATCGAGGACGTCATAGGCGGCGCCCCCCTGGACACCTCCGGCCGCGCGGGCGAGGAGGTCACGGTGACGGGCTACCCCGCCGACCGCAAGGTCCCCCGCACCTGCACGGCCGTCTCCGTCCGCCTCAGCCAGACGGAACAGCGCTTCGACTGCTCCGACTTCCCGGGCGGCACCAGCGGCAGTGCCTGGATCGGCCGCGACGGGAAGATCATCGGCATCCTGACGGGCGGGGACACGGACGACGTGTCCACGAGCACCGTCCTCGGCGACTACGCGGCGCAGCTCTACGCGAAGGCCACCGCCAAGCGCTGACCCCCGCGAGTCCGTCCACGCGCTCCCGGCCGACCGCGCGTACAGCACGCCGCAGGAGTGGCGGACCCTCCCCCGGCCGGGGGAGGGCGGGTAGCTCCCGGGCGCGATGGCGGGGACGCGGCGGCCCGACAGGATCGGAGGCGACCGCACCACCGCTTCCGGAGGGGAACACCACCGTGATCCAGTCGACCCTGCGCCGTACCGTTCCGCTCGTCCTCGTCCTGGCCGTGGCGGCGGCCGCGCCGATGGCCACCGCCACCGCTGCCGCTGCCGCCCCGGCCCGGTCGGCACCCGCACCCGCCCCCGCACCCGCACCCGCACCCGCCCCCGCACCCGCACCTTCCCCCGCCCCCTCACCCGCCCCCGGCCTCGCCGGCATCCGCGGCTGGGCCCGTATGGCGTACGGGGATCCGCGGGACGACGTCCGGATCCTCGTCGACGCGCACGGCTTTTTCGACGGCCGCGATCCGGCCGTGGCGGCGCGCTCCTGGGGGACGTTCCGCATCCAGCACTTCATGGGCGGCCCGTCCGACGGCTCCGACGGGCCGCGGCCGGCCTTCAACTGGGGTGACTTCCGGGTCGACTGCGTACGCGTCGACGGCGCCGACGTGGCCGTGACGGGCAGGCTCGTCGACGCCGGACCGGACTGGCAGGAGTTCCTGCGCCGTACGCCGCCCGCCCGGATGGGGGTGAGTTTCCACGTCGCCGCGCCGGGGACCGGGGAGACCCGGATCGGGATCACGGCTCCGCCCCCGGCCGGTGCACCGGAGCTGGCGCCCTGCGCGGCCGGGCCCGCCGACGCCGGTACGACCGCGGGCGGCTACACCCTCATGGACACCCGCCGCCGGTCCGGGTGATCCGGGAGGGGCGCCGGGGCTACGCCAGGAGCCCCAGGTGGACCGGTTCGGCCGGGGTGTCGGCGAGGAGTTCGGCCAGGCGCGGGGGCCAGAGGGGTTCGCCGAGGGTGGCGAGGCGCTGCGGGGAGAGCCACTGCCAGTGGATGTCGGGGGCTTCCAGGCGCGGTTCGCGGCGGGGACCCGTGGTGACGTAGATGTGCTCGTGCTGGCGGACCGGGACGCCCTGGTGGGTGAAGTCGTGCTCCCAGGTGCACAGCAGCCGCTGCGGCTCCAGGTCGGTCCACCCGGTCTCCTCGCGCAACTCGCGCCGCACGCACTCCTCGGGGCTCTCGCCGGGATCGATCCCGCCGCCCGGCGGCAGCCAGTGGATGCCGACTTCGACGTTGTTCTCCCGGAACAGGAACACCGATCCGCTGGGGGAGAGGACGACAATGCGCGCTGCCTGACGAGGAGTTCTCATCAGTTCAGGGTACGTCCGGGCCCCTGCGGGCGGGAGGGGGCGGCGGGGTCGTCGGGGCCGGCGGGAGGGGGGCCGACCGGTCCCGCCGGCCCCCCTCGCCCCGTCCGCCCCGCCCTCCCCTCCCCAGGGGTCAGATGGTGACGCAGATGCCGTCCTCGATGGTGCGGCCGTCGCGCTCCAGACCGCCGCAGACGAGCTTGGCGCCGGCCTGTTCGTATCCGACGCCCCACCGGTGGGAGGCGGCGGTGACCCGTCCCGAGCGGAACTCCCCCCAGTAGGCGCGCAGGACACCGGGGTTGCCGTCGCGGGTCTGGACGGTGATGTCCTGCACGAACCGGTTGTGGTGTGCCGTCATGACGCAGATGTACTGACCGCACTGGCTGTCCACCGCGGCGTTGGCGGGCGATGCCCCCACGAGGGTGAGGGCGAGGGCGGCGAGCACGGTCGCGGACTTCCGCATGACAGATCCTCCTGAATCGGGACGGCGCGCACCCCCGTGCGGCCGGCCCGCCCAGTAGATCGCCCCGTGGCCCCGGGAAGGCCGTTCCGGCCGTCATTTCCCCTGATCAGGTGGCCTTTGCCGTCTGATCATGCGACCGGCGCGCCGACCGAAACGTTCCTTCCTCGCGCTCGCCCTCTTCGCCGTCCTGTCGGCCCGGCTCGCCTGGGCCCCGGCCGGGGTGCTGACGGTGTCGAACACCGGGCCGGTGATCGTCCGGGGGCAGCCGCACGGCGTCGGGTCGGCGTCCGGTCGGCGTCGGGTCGGTGTCCGGTCAGCGGAAACGAAGATCGCCTCCTGTACGGTCGGTTCAATGAGCAAGCACGCCCGAGCCCGCTCCCGTGGCCGTACCCGTACGCGCTCCCGTTCGGCCGCCCGCCGGCCGCGGGCGTTGACCGCCGTCGCCACCTTCGGCCTGCTGGCCTTCGGCGCCGGCTGGGTGCAGGCCCTCCACGAGCAGCCGGGGGCGCCCGTCCCGCCGGTCCGCTCGGACTCCCGCCCGCAGACCCCCGACCGGGCCGCGCGCGACGCGCACCGCCCCGACGGCCGCCACGGGCTGCCGGCCTCTCTCAGCGACGCGGCCCGCGCCCGGATCCCCGCCGAGTCCCGGCAACTGGTGCTGGTCACCGGCAGGGCGAAGGACTCCTCGGAGTCGGACGTCACCCTCTACACGCGGGCCACGGCGGGCGCCGACTGGACGGCGGCCGCGCACTGGCCCGCCCGCAACGGCGCCAAGGGCTGGTCCGGCGAGCGCGCGTACGGGGACCTGACCTCCCCACAGGGGGTGTTCTCCCTCACCGACGCGGGCRGTCGGTTGCCCGCGCCGCCCGGCACGAAGCTCCCGTACGACCGGGACGCGGCGTTCGTGGCCGCCGGCCGCGGGGTGAACGGGGAGTCCCTGGAGGGCTCCTTCGATTATGTCGTGGCGATCGACTACAACCGCCGCCAGGGCGTTTCCCCGCTCGACCCGGCCAAGCCGGACGGCGAGCGCAAGGGCGGGAACATCTGGCTCCACGTGGACCACGACGGCCCCTCCCAGGGTTGCGTCGGCCTCCCGAGGGAGGCGATGCGCAAGCTCCTGGAGACCCTGGACCCGGCGGCGCACCCGGTCATCGCGATGGGGCCTCCCGGCTTCTGAGCAGCAGGCCGATGTAGACGAGGTCGAACACGCAGCACAGCACGCCGAGCCCCAGGACGAAGCCGGAGCCCTCCAGCACCCCGAACAGCACGGTCGGGGCGAGCGTGCCGAGCCACTTGGCGACGGCGATGAGCAGGGACTGCCCGCGCGGACCGCGCCGGGCGACGAAGAGCGCGATGAACAGCCCGGACATCAGCAGGTTCTGGAGGAACGCCGAGTAGCGGGTGGCGTCGTGCGTCCCGAACCGGGCGAGGAAGAGCCACTGCACGGCGAAGCCGGTGGCGAACAGGAGCGCGCTCCAGGCGGCGAACAGCGGCCGGGTCACGAAGCCGGGCAGCTCGGCGCGCCCGAAGCGCAGGTACGTGTACACGATCACGAGGTCGGCGAGTGCCCACACCACGTTGACCACGCCCTGCGCGGACACACCGGTGCGGAACTCGTTCACGGCGTAGGTGGTTTCCCAGGCGAAGTTCAGCGCGAGCGCGGCGACGGGCATCGCGTACGTCCGGTCCCGCAGCCCGACACGGATCGCCTCCACGTAGACGACGGTCCAGGCGAGCCCGCTGACGAGCGTGAGCATCAGTTCCACGCGCCGCACCCTAGGCGCTGCGGGCCGGGTGCGGAACGGGGCTCGGGGCGCGGGCGGGTAGGACCGGGCGGATCGCCCCCGCCTCTTGCCTGACGGTCCGTCAGCTACGACGATGGCCCGGCACCGGCACAACGCACCGGCACAACGCACCGGTGCAACGCACCGGCACAGCCCACCGCCGGCACAGCGCGCCGGCACAGCGCGCCGGCACAGCCCACCGGCACAACGAACCAGCAGACGAAGGCGAGGCGGGCCCGCCATGGCACGCGTGTTTCCGGAAGGCCGGCTGGCGTACGGGATGCAGCTCCCCGTCCAGTCGCAGAGCACCCTCTACGCCGAACCCTGGGAGGCCTCGGCCGGCGCCGCCGACCTCGCCGAAGTGGCCCGCGCCGCCGACCGGGCGGGCTTCGGGTACCTCGCCACCTGCGATCACGTGGCGATCCCGCGCCGCCTCGCCGGCCCCATGAGCACCATCTGGTACGACCCCGTCGCCACCCTGGCCTTCCTGGCCGGGATCACCGAGCGCGTCCGGCTGCTGAGCCACGTCGCGATCGTCGGGCTGCGCCACCCGCTCGTCACCGCCAAGCAGTACGCGACCCTCGACCACCTCAGCGGCGGCCGCCTGATCCTCGGGGTCGGCGCCGGGCACGTCCAGGAGGAGTTCGAGGCCGTCGGCGCGGACTTCCCCCGCCGGGGCGCCCTGCTCGACGAGACCCTCGACGCCCTGCGCGCGGCCCTCGGCCCCGACGAGTACCCGGAGTTCGAGGGGGAACGGTTTTCCTTCCGGGACCTCGGCCAGCTGCCGCGGCCCGCCCAGGAGCGGATCCCCGTCTGGATCGGCGGGTCCTCGCCCGCCGCCCTCCGCCGGGCCGCCGAGCGCGGCGACGGCTGGCTCCCGCAGGGCGATCCCCGCGAGAAGCTCCCGGCGCAGATCGCCCGGATCAAGGAGCTGCGCGCGGCGGCCGGGGTCACCGGCCCCGTCGAGTTCGGCGCGATCACCGAGGCCCTCTACGTCGGCGAGCCCGGGTGGGCCACCGGCCGCCGGGTCCTGACCGGCAAGGCGGAAGCGCTCGCCGAGTCGCTGCGGGAGTACCGGGCGCTGGGCGTGGACCAGATCCAGGTCCGTTTCCGCAGCCGCGACCGCGCCGAACTGACCGACCAGATCACCGCTTTCGGGGCCGAGGTGGCCCCCCTCCTCAACGACTGAAGGGTGTAGTGGCCATGGGAAAGCTGGACGGGCGCGTCGTCCTGATCACCGGTGCGGCGCGCGGCCAGGGCGAGCAGGAGGCACGCCTCTTCGCCGCCGAGGGCGCACGGGTGGTGCTGGGGGACGTGCTGGACGAGCAGGGCGCCGCCGTCGCCAAGGACATCGGCGAGGACCGTGCGCGGTACGTGCGGATGGACGTGAGCCGGGAGGAGGACTGGGCGGCAGCGGTGGCCGTGGCGAAGGAGGCCTTCGGCCCGGTCAGCGGCCTGGTGAACAACGCGGGGATCCTGCGCTTCAACGAGCTGACCGCGACCCCGCTGGAGGAGTTCCGGCAGGTGGTCGAGGTCAACCAGGTCGGGGCCTTCCTCGGGATCAAGACCCTCGCCCCCGAGATCGAGGCGGCGGGCGGCGGGACCATCGTCAACACCTCCTCCTACACGGGGCTGACGGGCATGGCGTACGTGGGCGCGTACGCGGCGACCAAGGCGGCGATCCTGGGCCTGACCAGGGTCGCCGCGCTGGAACTGGCCGAGAGGAACATCAGGGTCAACGCCATGTGCCCGGGGGCGGTGGACACCCCGATGGCCAACCCCGGGCTCCTGGACCCCGCCGGGATGACGGACGAGGCCCGGGACGCGATGGCGGAGCTGTACAAGCGGGTGGTCCCGCTGGGGCGGGTCGGCCGGCCGGAGGAGATAGCGCGTCTCGCCCTCTTCCTGACCGGCGACGACTCCTCGTACATCACGGGCCAGCCGTTCGTCATCGACGGGGGCTGGATGGCCGGGGTGAGCATCCTCTGAGAGTTTCTGATGGGCCGTCAGGTAGAGGTATTGACGGTCCCGGCCCGCGGTGGAACAGTCGGACCCATCAAATCTGACGACATGTCAGAAACCTAAGGACGGTGAACCCCCTTGGAATTCGGGCTCTTCGTGCAGGGATACGTGCCTGAGGCGCGGTCCAAGGTCGACCCCGAGGCGGAGCACAAGGCGCTGCTGGAGGAGACCGAGTACGTCATCCAGGCCGACCAGTCCGGCTTCAAGTACGCCTGGGCCTCCGAGCACCACTTCCTGGAGGAGTACTCGCACCTCTCGGCGAACGAGGTCTTCCTCGGCTACCTCGCCGCCGCGACCGAGCGGATCCACCTCGGCTCGGGCATCTTCAATCCCCTCGCCCCGGTCAACCACCCGGTGAAGGTGGCCGAGAAGGTCACCATGCTCGACCACCTCTCCAAGGGCCGCTTCGAGTTCGGCACCGGACGCGGCGCGGGCAGCCACGAGATCCTCGGCTTCATGCCCGGCATCACGGACATGAACCACACCAAGGAGATCTGGGAGGAGACCATCGCGGAGTTCCCCAAGATGTTCCTCCAGGAGGAGTACGAGGGGTTCCAGGGCAAGCACTGGTCGCTGCCCCCGCGCAAGGTCTTCCCCAAGCCGTACGGCAAGGCCCACCCGGCCATGTGGTACGCGGCCGGCTCCCCCTCCTCGTACGCGATGGCGGCGAGGAAGGGCCTCGGCGTCCTCGGCTTCAGCGTCCAGAAGGTCTCGGACATGGAGTGGGTCCTCGACCAGTACAAGACGGCGATCCGGGAGGCGAAGGCCATCGGCGCCTTCGTCAACGACAACGTCATGGTCACGTCGACGGCGATCTGCGCCGAGACCCACGAGAAGGCGGTGGAGATCGCGGTCAACGCGAACATGAACCGCTTCCAGTCGCTGGTCTTCCGCTACCACGACACGTTCCCGCGCCCCGAGGCGATCCCGCAGTGGCCCGAGACCCTCCCCGAGTACAACGCGGAGATCATCGAGCTCCTCATCGCGGAGGAACTCCTCATCTGCGGAGACCCCTCGGAAGTCCGTGCCCAGTGCAAGCGCTGGGAGCGGGCGGGCGCGGACCAGCTGTCCTTCGGCCTGCCGACGGGGGTGTCGAAGGAGGACACGCTGACCACGATCAAACTGATCGGCGAACACGTCATCCCCCACATCGACACGGACCCGGTCCACCGCACGACCCGCTTCCGCCAGTCGGCCTGACCCTCCGGGGGTTACCCGCCCCTCCCCACCCGGACCSGGCACCGGGCCCACCGGACCGGGCACCGGGCCCACCGGACCGGGCACCGGGCCCACCGGACCGGGCACCGGGCCCACCGGACCGGGCACCGGGCCCACCGGACCGGGCACCGGGCCCACCGGACC